>CAXUFI010000032.1:0-14735 GCA_964250245.1 uncultured bacterium | reverse complement strand
GTGCCGCCGCCGCGAAACGCGAGCCGGTGACCCGCGGCCGCCGCCTCGCGCGCGACCTGCGCCGCTTCGAGCGGCGTGCGTGGTTCGAAGCGCACGAGCGTCGGCATCAACCGCGCCCCGCCGCTCCGCTGCGTTCGTGCTGCGTCGGCACGAAGACGCCGGGGCGATCGCCGCACAAGCGCGGCGTGGGGAACACCTTGCCCGGATTGAGCGTGCGCTCGGGATCGAAGGCGCAGCGGATGAAGTTCATGGTTTCCAGGTCGTCGTCGCTGAAGAGTTCGCCCATATATGCGGCCTTATCGTGCCCGACGCCGTGCTCGCCCGTAATCGAACCACCGTAGCGAATGCAGACGCGAAGAATATCGCCGCCGAGACGTTCGGCGCGCTCTTCCTCGCCCGGCTTGCGCGCATCGTAGAGCACCAGCGGATGGAGGTTACCGTCGCCCGCATGAAAGACGTTCGCAACGCGCAGCCCCGCGCGCGTCGCGAGTACGGCGATCTCGCGCAGCACCGCCGCGATCTCCTTGCGCGGTATCACGCCGTCTTGAACGAAGTAAGCGGGACTGATCCGGCCCATGGCGGCGAAGGCGCTCTTGCGGCCTTTCCACATCAGTAAGCGCTCCTCGGCATCGCGCGGACTACGTACGCCGACCGCCCCGGCCGCTTCGATGTGCGCGAGCGCCGCTTCCGCCGTATGGTCGACTTCGGCCGAGACGCCGTCGACGTCGACGAGCAAAGCGGCCCCGACGTCGAGCGGCCAGTCGACGTGCGTCGCCGCGACGATCGCTTCGATCGCGAGCCGGTCCATCATCTCGACGGCCGCCGGCACGATGCCCGCGCCGATGATGGCCGAGACGGCCGCACCGGCTTCGTCGGTCGACGGAAACGTTGCAAAAAGCGTGCGCGTCTTCTCGGGGATGCGCAGGATGCGTAACCAGACCTCGGTGACGATCGCGAGCATGCCTTCGCTGCCGACGATTACGGCCATGAGATCGTAGCCGAGCGGATCGAGCAGCGGTCCGCCGACCGTCTCGACCGCGCCGCCCGCGAGTACGACCGTCGCGCCGACGACGTGATTGACGGTGAAGCCGTATTTAAGGCAATGCGCGCCGCCCGAGTTTTCGGCGACGTTGCCGCCGATGGAACACACGCTCTGCGACGACGGATCCGGCGCGAAGTAGTACCCATAGGGTGCGAGCGCCTTGCTCACGTCGAGGTTGATGATGCCGGGCTGTACGCGGATCCGCTCGTTCTCGATATCGATCTCGAGCAGCGCTTTCATCCGCGAAAGCCCGATTACGAGCGACCCCGCGCTCGGCGTCGCCCCGCCGGAGAGGCCGGTCCCCGCGCCGCGCGCGACGATCGGCATGCCGAGTCCGCTTGCGAGCCGCACGCACGCGGCGACTTCGTCCGTGCTCGCCGGCAGAACCACCAGCGCCGGCCGAACGCGCGTACCCGTGAGCCCATCGCACTCGTAGGTGCGCAGTTCGCTCGGAGCGCTGATGCTGTTGCGCTCGCCGACGATCGCGGCGAAGCGGTTGCCCGGCGAAGTCGTGCTAGCGGTTTCGGTGCGCATGGAAGACCTCTACGAGCGGGGCGCCGAGCGCCGGAGAGCGGTGAGGCGACGAGGGGCGAGCATGGAGCTTCGAAACTAAGCCACTCGATCATTTCGCTAGGTACGTCCGCGGCCGGCGGCAGTACCCGCTTGCCGCCGGCCAAGCTTATGCGGTTCTGCTCCGCGTCAACGAACGTGCCGCTGCTAAGCTTTCCGCCCACGCTTGCGGTCTGCCGAGATACGCATCGTACTCGAGCCGTTGGAATCGTCCGTCCCGCTCGAGCACGAAGGTCGGGAAGCCGCTTCCGCCTACCTCGGCCATGAACGCTCGACTTTCGGCGAAGTGCGTATGCACGGGCTCGCCGATCGTTTCTTTAAGCGTGGATGCAAACGCATGGCGCTCGAATCCCATGAGCGAGGCAATGTCGACGAGCACTTCCTGCTCGGAGATGCGACGACCCTCGCGATAATGCGCGGTTTGCAGCGTACCGAGCATCTCGAGACCGCGTCCCGCCAACCGTTCTGCTGCGAGAATCGCCGCCGTCGGCGGTTCCGAGTCGTAGACGACCCGAGGATCTTCGAGCAGGCCCTCGCGGTACGCCGCTCCAAAGATTTGTCCGGTCGCAGTCGCGATGATCCGATCGTTTTTGACGAGGTAGTCGCGAAAACGCGGCGTCATGTGACGCCGGTCATCTCCGGTGATCATGCCTCCGCCGTGAACGACGATCTCGACGATCCCGTGCGTTGCCTCGATCAACGGTTTCACGGCGTAGCACCAGCCGCACAGCGGATCGTACACGTAATGCAATCTCATCAAAACATCGTATTCGGATTGGCGAATTTGGCGGGCACCGGTTGAATAACGTCCCAGTGCTCGACGATCTTTCCACGAGCGAGCCGGAAGATGTCTACGATGGCATCTCCCCGATCGGCCGGCCGCGGTTTGTAGAGGATGTGGAGAATCACGAAGTCGCCCGACGAAAAGACTTGTTTGTAGTTAAATGTCGATTGCGGCGCCTGCGACCTTAGGTAAGCGACGAACTCTTGGAAACCACTCTTACCGTCTTTGGCATCCGGATGGTGTTGAACGTATACCGGCCCCAAGTATTTTGCTGCGGCAGCGTAATCCTTACGAACCAAGCCGGCGGTGTAGAAGGCGAGAACGGTACGCTCGTTGGCGTCGAGATGCCGATCGGCCGGGCTCACGTCGACCGCGGACGTAACGGTCGTCGCAAACGCCGGACTCGAGAGAGAGAACGCTGCCGACGCGGCCAACCCAGCCAGCAGCCGGCGGCCTGACTTGCCGAGTGCTCGAACGGCCGAATCATTCGAGGAGGTGAGCTTAGGTAGTGTGGACATGGTGCTTCCTTGTAAAGTTTGCTTACTTCTGTTAGTCTCCATATGAGACCAACAAGATGATAGGAAGCGAAGCGATGGCTGTAAAGACGGCACAATTCGATGCGATAGTTACTTCTAGGGAAGCACCGACCCAGGCTCGCCATGCGGGTTGCCCGATCCGGGGCGTGCTCGACCGTATCGGCGATAAGTGGAGCGTCCTTTTAATTCTGGCGCTTTCGCAAGAGCCGCGCCGGTTCGGCCAACTACGTCGAGAGATCGACGATATTTCACAGCGAATGCTCACCGAGACGCTCCGGAATCTGCAACGCGACGGCCTCATCGACCGGACCGTCTTCTCGACGTCGCCGCCGACGGTCGAATACCGTCTGACCGAGCTCGGCCGATCGCTGCTAACGCCGATGCAGACGCTGGTGACGTGGGCGGACCGGCGCCAAGCGGATATTCGGGCGGCGAGAGAGATCTATGACAAAACGAACGGCCTCACGACCGATCGCCGAGCCGTTACGGAGCTGTCGAAGCTAAGCTAATCGGTCATCGAAAATTACCGGCGTCGCTTGCGAAGCAGCATCTGCGGCGCTCGAAGCACCATGGACGCGCACCTCACGCAAAGTATTTATTTGCGCGCATGCCGGCGAGCAGACCGGCTTGCTGCGGTTGCCAAGGGAACCGCTCTCGCGTCAGCCGGCTGGTAGCCGCATCGGTACGAAGCCGCGGTCGCCGGCACCATGAACGGTCGGCGGCAGCACGACGTCCTCGTGGGGACGAACGGTCTGACGGCTCTACCGGGTTTCGATGAGACGACGGGCCTCGGAACGTTCGACATCACGAAGCAATTCATGGATGTGCCGACGACGTACCCTTCGTAGGTTCGTCGTTCGCTGGTCCAAAGAGCGGGCTCGCGTCGTAACGCGGGCCCCGTTTCTTATTTGTCGCTTCGGTGACGGGTCGCTGGCCGAGGCCGCCTCCGCGGATGCGTGGCCGCGCGAAGTATCGTCGTCTCTGTTAAGGTACGAAGACCGAACGGACGCAGCCGTCGGCCTTGGTTTTGAAGAGTTCGTAGCCGCGCGGGGACTCTTCGAGCTTGAACCGATGCGTCGCGAGCGGCGTCGCGTCCAATTCGCCGCGACTAGCGTGCTCGAGCAGACGGTTTACGTAGCGTTGGCCGTGCTGCTGAGCGGTCTTGAGCGTAAGACCCTTATTGATGAGCACGCCGAGCGGAAACTTATCCATGAGCCCGTACACGCCGAGCATCGCCACGGTACCGCCCTTGCGGCACGCGACGAGCGCTTGGCGTAAGGCCGAGCCGCGATCCGTTTCCAAAAACAGCGCTTGCTTTACGCGATCGTAGGCGTAACCGACGCCGGTGCCGTGACCCTCCATGCCGACCGCTTCGATGCAACGGTCGGGCCCGCGACCGCCCGTCATATCGTGGAGCAGCTGAGCGACTTCGCGCTGCTGCGTATAGTCGATCGTCTCGGAGCCGGCGAACGTGCGCGCGAGGTCGAGCCGCTCCGGGAAACGATCGATGCCGATTACGCGCTCGGCGCCGAGGAGCCAGGCCGCCTTTTGCGCCATCAGGCCGACGCCGCCACAGCCCCAGACGGCCACGACGTCGCCCGGCTCGATGCCGCACAGGTCGGCACCCATGTAACCGGTTGGTCCGGCGTCGGAAAGGAACACGACCTGCTCGTCAGTCAGACCGTCGGGCACTTGAAAGCAATCGATATCGGCGAAGGGGACGCGAACGTACTCGGCGTGCGCGCCCGCGTATCCGCCGAACGCCTGCGTATAGCCGTAGATGCCCGCCGTCGTGTCGCCGAACAGCGGTTCTTGCATTACCGCGTGCGGATTGGTATTGTCGCAGAGCGACCACAGGTCGTGCTTGCAATAGTAGCACTCGCCGCAGCAGATAAACGACGGCACGACGACGCGGTCGCCCTTCTTGACTTTACGGACGTCCGCACCGATCTCGACGACTTCGCCCATGAACTCATGGCCGATTACATCGCCCGGCAGCATCGTCGGCAGGTAGCCGTCGAGAAAGTGCAGATCCGACCCGCACGTCGTCGACATCGTCACGCGCAAGATCGCGTCCTTCGGATTAACGATTTTCGGATCGGGCACCGTCTCGACCCGAAGATCGTTCGTGCCGTGAAAGCAGAGCGCGCGCACGTTACGAGCGTCCGGAGGGATTTGCTTCGAGCGTCGGGGCTTCGCCCGCTTCGACCAGACTCTTGAAGCGCCGTAGTACCGTGCCGACGACCGGACGCGACACGGGACCCGTTAACGACAGCGTGACTTCGGTGCCACGATCGCCGGGTGCCGGACGAACGTCGAACGACCCCTCGAACCGGCCCGGCGCGTCGGGCTCCGCCCAACGCAGCAAACCTCCGGGCCGGTCGTCGATGATTCTCGTCTCCCACGACGCGGAGAGCGGCGGCCGCAGTTGCCAGCGCGTGCTGCCGTCCGGCCCCGGCGTCACGTCGGCAAAGTCATCGAAGGCGCGCGCGTGCAGCGCACGCCACGCCGCGAACGTTTGCGCGACGTCCCGGCCGATCGTGACCGTTCGCGTCGACGTGGCGCGCGCGGCCCGGTCGCCGGCCGTCTTTACCGCCATGGCGGCTACACCTGCGAGCGTAACCCCGGCCGCAGCTATCGCAATGCGCTTGGTGCCCTCAGTCATGGCTGCGATGTACCGCATGGCGGCGCGTTGAATCAGGCTTACTCGGCTGAGCGAGCCGCAGTCAGTCACCAAGCTTGAGAGCCGTGCCATTACCGGGCGCGACCGGCGTGCCCGGACAAGGAATCGGTGTGTCCCGAGCGTTGCATTGGAGAGCTATCTTACCGATGAGTGCTAAGCCGCTTCATTTTAGCCGCCGCGCGCTGCTCGCCGGAACGTCCGCGGTACTCGCGACCGCAAACGCATCCGTCGCCGCCGCGCCCGCCGCGATGACGCCGGAACTAACGGCCTTGCTACAGACGCTACAGCCTCGCAACGGAACGATATCTGCGGAGCGCGTGCGCGCCGTGGACGTTCCGTTACCGGTGTTGATGCGCCGCCTCATTCCATGGGCCAAATCGTTCGCCGACCCGCCGATTTCGCAGTTCTTCGTCGGGGCGCTCGTACAAGGCGCATCGGGCGCCCTCTATGCCGGCATGAATCTCGAGTTTCCGGGGCAGACGTTAGCGTTCAGCGTCCATGGCGAAGGCGCGGCGACGACGAACGCGTGGCTCCACGGCGAGAGCGGGATCGTTTCGCTCGCCGTGGGCGGCGAGCCGTGCGGTTATTGCCGCCAATTCTTGTCCGAATTCGTCGCGCCCGAGCTTCTGCGCATCTGGATGCCGGACGGCGGCAGCGTCACGCTCGCCGACGCTCTGCCGCATGCATTCTTACCCGCGGTGCTCGGCGTCCGTACCGACCCGTTCCATGCGCGCAACGCGCTGCAACTCGTCGAGGCGAATACAGATCCGCTCGTGCAGGCTGCGCTCGCGGCCGCTACTCTTTCTCACGCGCCCTATAGCCAAACGTACGCGGGCGTCGCGCTGCGGCTCAAAGACGGCACGATCGTAACGGGCCGCCACGCAGAAAACGTCGCTTACAATCCCGGCATGCCGCCCTTGCAAGCGGCGCTCGTCGCACTGCGGCTGAGCGGCTATCACTATGGCGATATTGCGGCGGCTGCTTTGGCGGAAGCGCACGGGCGCGCGAGTCAGCGGACGGTAACGGAAGCCGTGCTGGCCGCGATCTCACAAGCACCGTTGACGTATGCGGGGCTCGTGGCGGCGTGATCGCGCTTTTCGCATAGGCGAGCGAACGAGAACGTTTGCACCGGCTAACGTTCTAGGGACTACGGTGTAAGCTCGAAGAGCTCTGCAACCGCGACGGGAATGGCGAGAATTTTAACGGTGTCGCCGATACCGTAAACGTGTCCGTTGCTCGACTCGAGGTCGGCCGGTGAACCGTAGTATTCGACTTGCCGCCTGGGTACGTTCACGATGTACGACGGAACGCCGGCCTTTACGTATAACGGTATCTTGTACTGACGATCGCCTCGTTTCCCACCATACGTCGTGTCGGACACCTCGATGAGCGCGAGCGCGTCCGAGCTCGACGGCACTAAGCCGAACGACTTGTCGGGCAGCACCGCGATGTCTGGGTCAGGACCGTCCGTGCCTTTCCAATCGGGCACGGCAATCGTCTCTTGCATCTGTAGGATGAACGCATTGCCGAGCCCCCGGGATAAGATCTTCCCCAATTTGCGTACGGCGTAGCGATGAGGCTCGTTGCGGGGTGACGCATCGTAAATTAGTCCTCCGAGCAACTCCGTGCGTTGGGGAATATCGAGCTTCATATATTGCTCCACCGTAAACACGTGAAGTGCGCCCGTCGTCTCGAAATCTTCGTCCGATGCCGGTTTCGCCGCTGTAGCCATAACAACTATTTCGCGAGTAGCCGAGGTCGTCCCCACGGGCACCCGGTCACGACGGTGGCTTTAGCTGCAGCAAAACGCTCTGCGACTGCGGCGATCGCAGGAGCGCTTGAATGAATTTAAGCGAATGGCGAAGAGCGTCCGGGAGATCACTGCGTCACGTTCGATAGCTGCTCGATGACGGTCAGCACGGCCGAGTGATCTTCTTCTCCGCGGCCGTTAGCGATAAGGGAGCCGAAGAGTTGATCGACGACCGCGGTCAGCGGAACCGCGACGCCATGTGCGCGCGCGAGTTCGAGGACGATACCGAGATCCTTACGTTGGAACGTGGCTTTGCCGCGCGGGGCGAAGTCGTGGCGAATCATGCTCGGGCCGCGTAAGTCCATGACGCGGCTCTGCGCGAGGCCGCCGCCGAGGACGCTCAAGATCGCCTCCGGCGCCACGCCGGCCTTCGTTCCGAGCGTCAGCGCCTCCGAGAGCGCACCGAGCGCGAGCGCGACGACGACCTGGTTGCAAGCCTTTACGACCTGCCCCGCGCCGCTCGGGCCGCAGTAGGTGATCGTCTTCGCCAGCGCCGCGAGGACCGGCTCCGCGGCGGCGAAGGCTGCGCGCTCGCCGCCGACCATGATCGACAGCGTACCGGCGCGCGCTCCTTCGACACCGCCGCTCACCGGGGCGTCGAGAAACGCGACGCTGCGGGCGGCGGCGAGTGGCGCGAGATCGCGCGCCGTGAGCGGCGAGATCGTACTGCAATCGATAACGGTCACGCCGGCCGCGGCGCCGGCGAGGACGCCGTCCGGTGACGTCATAACGCGCCGGACGGCGGCATCGTCGGAAAGCATCGTAAAGATGATATCGCTGTTCGCGGCGACTTCTGCGGGAGTCTCAGCTCGACGCGCACCGTGCGCCGCGAGCTCCGCGGCGGGCGACGGCGTCCGGTTAAAGACCGTCAGCGGCGAGCCGGCCGCGAGCAAACGCGATGCCATCGGCGCGCCCATCGTGCCGAGACCGACGAAACCGACGCGCGGCGGCATCACCTTCACGCGGCGAAGCGGGGTTCGGGGACGCCGCTCGTTCCCAGACCCGATACGATGAAAACCGCGCCCGCTTCCGCTTCTGCCGGCGCGACGCCGTTGACGGGACGACTCATGCTCGTAACGTAGAGCCGATCGAGGTGCGGGCCACCGAAGGCGATGCTCGTGATGTTCTTCACGGGCAATTCGACGAGCCGGTCGAGCCGGCCGTCGGGCCGGAAGCGCGCGAGCTCGCCGCCGTAGACGAGAGCCGACCACAGGCAATCGTCGACGTCGACCGTCGCACCGTCGGGGACGCCCGCGAGGCCCTCGGTCGTCGCCCACACGCGCTTCCTTCCGACCGTGCCGGACTCGAGCTCGTAGTCGTAGGCGAAGATCGTGCGCAGCCACGTATCGGCCACGAAAAACGTGCGGCCGTCGCGGCTCCAGCACGGTCCGTTCGTAACGGTGATGCCGCCCGCGAGCGGCGTGACGGAAGCATCGCTATCGAGACGGTAGAGTTCGCAGACCGGGCGCGACTCGCTATCGTCGACGCCGCCCGCGACGAAACGGCCGCGCGGGTCGACTTTGCCGTCGTTGAGTCTCGTGCCGTCGGCGCGGGGGCGCGCGGGGGCGAACGGCCGGCAGAGGCCCGTCGCGAAGTCGAGCGTATGGAAGCCGTCGCGCAAGGCGACGATCGCGGCGTCGCCGGCGGCGCGCACGGCGAGCGAACCGACGTGCTGCGGCACGGCCCACGAAGTGAACTCGCCGCCGTCTACCGTACAGCGGTGCACGGCTTGGCCGAAGATATCGACCCAATACAGACGCTGCTGCGTGGCGTCCCAGACGGGTCCCTCGCCGAGCGTAAAGCGCTGGGGGAGCAGGACGTCGCCGGCCGGCGCGCGCGTCACGTTTTATCCGAGCCGATCGCGAGCCCGCCGTCGACGCGCAGGTGTGCTCCCGTGACGTACGACGCCGCGTCGCTCGCGAGAAAGACGGCCGCCGCGCCGACATCGGCCGGCTGACCGACGCGGCCGAGCGGGATCGTCGCGATCACCTCATCGCGGCGCTCCGGCACGTCGAGGTAACCCGTCGCCAGGCGCGTGTCGATCCAGCCGGGACCGATCGAATTCACCCGAATGCCGCGGTCGGCGAGTTCCCACGCCATCGCGCGCACCAGCATGAGCGCCCCGGCTTTAACGGCGCAGTAATGTCCCTGCGTGCGCGAGGGGACCTCGGCGCTGACGGACGTGACGACGATGACGCTGCCCGCAAGCTTGCGCGCGACCAAACGCTGCGCCGCCGCTTGCGACGTATGGAAGACGCCGCTGAAATCGACATCGACGTGCCGCTGCCATTCGTCGACCGACAATTCGAGAAACGGCGCGAATGTCAACACGCCGGCATTGGCGACGGCAACGTGCACCTCCCCGAAGGCGGCTTCGGCGCGATCGAAGCCGGCCTCGACGCTCGCGCGATCGGCGACGTCCATCGTTACCGCGCAGGCTTCGCCCGTAAGTTCGGCCGCGACGCCGGCGGCGACATCGGCGTCGCGATCGGCGACCGTCACTCGCGCGCCCGCCGCGCCGAGGGCGCGAACGAAGCCGCGGCCGATGCCGCGGCCGCCGCCGGTGACGAGCGCGTGCTTCCCCGCAAGCGATAGCGCGAGCACGACTTAGACTGCCCGGCGGATGAGCTTGTCGATCAGCACCGCGACGATGATGACGACGCCGCTTGCGACCTGTTGCCAGAACGATTGTACGTTGAGCAGCGTCAGCCCGTCGCGCAAGCCGCCGAGGATTAACGCGCCGACGATGGTGCCGCCGACGGTGCCGACGCCGCCGAAGAGGCTCGTGCCGCCGATGACGGTCGCCGCGATCGCATCGAGTTCGTAACCGGTGCCGCCGATCGGTTCCGCGGCGCCGATGCGCGCGACGAGCACGAGACCGGCGAGCGCCGCGAGCGCGCCCGCGATCACGTAGACGGCCGCTTTGATGCGATCGACCGCAACGCCGCACAAGCGCGCCGCTTCTTCATTTCCGCCGATTGCGATCACGTGTTCGCCGAACGTCGTGCGCCGTAAAAGAAAGTCGACGACGAGCGCGACGACGACGGCGAAGATGACGGGCGTCGGGATCGGGCCGACGGAGCCGCCGAAGATCGACCGGAACGTTTCGTTGATGCCGTAGACGGGCTGGCCGTTCGTGAATACGAGCGCGCCGCCGCGATAGAGCGTTAACGTGCCGAGCGTGACGATGAAGGGCGCGAGGCCGACGCGCGCGATGAGCGTGCCGTTGATCGCGCCCGCGACGAGGCCGACGACGAGCCCCGCGATTACGCCCAGCGCGACGCCATGCGCTTCCATCACGGTCGCCGCGACGACGCTCGCAAGACCGGCGATCGAGCCGACCGACAGATCGATCCCCGCGCTGATGATCACGAGCGTCATGCCGATCGCGATGATGGCGTTGATCGAGGATTGCAACGCGACCGCCGTCAGATTCGAGACCGTAAAGAATTGGCGGCTCAATAACGAGAAGACCAGATAGACGATCGCAAAGCCGAGCAAAATTCCCAAACGCCGAAATCGTTCGACCGTCGCGAGCCGGCGGAGCGAGACGGTTGAGGGGACCGGATTCGTCGCGTCCACGAGTCACAAACCTCCCGTCGCGTAATGCATGATCGCTTCTTCGCTCGCCGCCGCGCGATCGAGTTCTTTCACGATTCGTCCTTCGCGCATGACGGCGATCCGGTCGCTCATCTGCAGGATCTCCGGTAAATCCGATGAGACCATGATGACGGCGCCGCCGGCTTGCGTGAGCGATTCGAGGATGCGATAGATCTCGGCTTTCGCACCGACGTCGACGCCGCGCGTCGGCTCGTCGACGAGCAAGATATCGCTGCGCGCGCTCAGCCAGCGGCCGACGATCGCTTTCTGCTGATTGCCGCCCGAGAGGACGCCCACGGGCCGCGAGCCGTCGCGGGGCCGCAAATCGAGATCGCCGATCAGCCGGTCCGCCTCGGCATCGCGATGCCGTCGTTGCAGCAAGCCGCCGCGCGCGAAGCGCTCGAGGCTCGCGAGCGTGACGTTCGAGCGGATCGACATCCGGCCGAACAGCGCTTGCCCCTTGCGATCCTCCGGCAGCAGACCGATCTTGCGCCGGATCGCGGCGCGGACCGACGCCGGCGCATACGCCTCGCCGTCGACGAACATCCGGCCGCCGGCGAGGCCGTCGGCGCCGAAGATCGCGCGCAGCAGTTCGGTGCGGCCCGAACCCACGAGGCCCGCGATGCCGAAGATTTGGCCCCGAAACGCTTCGAACGAGATTTCCTTGAGACCGGTCGCGGAGTGCAACGCTTCGACACGGATGGCGCTCTGCGCCGGCGGCCGGTATTGCGTCCGTTGCAATTCGGAGAGGTTGCGGCCGACCATCATCGCCACGAGCGTGGGGCGCGGCGTCGTCGCGACCGGTACGGTGCCGATCACGCGTCCGTCGCGCATGACCGTCGCGCGATCGGCAATCGCGGCGAGCTCTTCGAGACGGTGCGAAACGTAGACGATCGCGACGCCGTCGGCGCGGAGTTGCCGCAGTACCTCAAAGAGCCGGTCGCGTTCGATCCCGGTGAGGCTCGAGGTCGGCTCGTCGAGTGCGAGCACCCGCGCTTCGTAGAGCAGCGCGCGAGCGATTTCGACGCACTGCCGCTGCGCCATCGAGAGCGTGCGCACCGGGCGCGTGACGTCGAGATCGAGGCCGAGCCGGCCGACGAGCGCGGTCGCCCGCTTTACCATCGTGGCGCGGTCGAGTCGCAGGCCGCGGCACAGTTCGCGGCCGAGATAAATATTGGCCGCCGCGCTGAGGTGCGGCACGAGTGCGAGCTCTTGGTGGATTAAGGCGATGCCGGCTTCGCGGGCCTGCAGCGGCGAGTGCAGCACGAGCGGTCGCGCTCCGAGCGAGATCGTTCCGGCATCGGGCCGGACGGCGCCGGAGAGGATCTTGAGCAGCGTCGACTTGCCCGCGCCGTTCTCGCCGAGCAGCGCGTGGATCTCGCCGCTACGAACCTCGAAACTGACGTCGCTCAGAGCCTGGACGCCGGGATAGGCTTTCGTCAATCCGGCCAGGACGAGCGACGGCCGCTCGAGCGCCGCGCCGCTCATTTGAAGTTGCTGACGTTTTGCTTCGTGATGACGGCTTGCTGCGAAACGATCCACGTCGGAAACTTCTGGCCGCCGAGCGCGCGAATCGCCATCTCGACACCAAGCTGACCCTCTTCGAGCGGGAACTCGGCGACGGTCGCATCGAGTGTGCCGCCCGCGATCGCGCTCTTCGCCGCGTTGATGCCGTCGGTGCCGACCACGATAACTTGGCCGGCTTTACCGGCGTTACGGACCGCTTCGACCACGCCGAGCGCCATCGTATCGTTATTGGCGTAGAACGCTTTGACGTCCGGATGCGCGCGCATGATGTTCGCCGCCGCATCGAGTGCGGTGAGCCGGTCCCAATTCCCGGGTTGGCTCGCGACGAGCTTCAGCTTGGAATCGGCGGCGATCCCCGTCGTGAAACCTTTGATGCGCGCCCGCGCGTTGGGCGAGCCGGCTTGGCCTTCGATCTGCGCGACCTCGCCGCCGCCGGGGAGCCGGCCGGCGATGTATTCCGCCGCCTTCATGCCGATCTGCATCTGATTCGTGCCGATGTACGTGCTGACGTTCGTCGCGCGCGCGTCGTCGATGTCGATGACGGGCATTCCCTTCGCGCGCGCTTGCGCGATCGCCGGGCCGAGATTCGATTCCGATTCGGGCGAGACGAGCAACGCATCGTAGTCGCCGCCGAGCATCGTCTGCGCGATGTTGAGCTGCTCGCTGAGCGACGATTCGTCTTTTGCCGCTTGCGTATCGACGGTCACGCCGTCTTTGGCGGCCGCCGCGTCGGCGCCGGACTTCACCGCTTGCCAGAACTCGTTGATGAGCGTCTTACTGACGTAAGCGAAGCGATAGTGTTTTTTCGGCGCCGGCAGTGCGCCCAAACTCGAATCGATCGCGGTGTAGGCGAGGCTATCGACGCCGGCGGCCGTCGTCGCGGACGCGACGAACGCGACCGTCGCGGTAGCGGTGACGAGCGAGACGGCAAGCGAACCGGCGGCATGCAAAAAGGTACGTCGCATGAAAACTCCCGAGCCATCGCTGGCAGCGTTTGGTAAAAAGGTTGAAGCTGTGCTTAAACCGCGACCGAGGCGCCGAGTTCACGCTCTTGCCGGCGCCGCAGCTGCCAGAGAAACGATGACTCGTCGAATTCGACGTCGCCTTCGGTGACCCAATGGTCGGCCGGAACGTCGTGCGTGAGCTTTAGGCCTTGTGAGAGCCCCATCGGAACGAGACGATCGCGGCGCGAACGCTCGGCCGATGCGATCGTGCCGTAGACGGCGTAGCCGCCTTCACCGTCGATGAGTTCGCCCGCGCGCATCGGCTTGCGCGTCGCGCACCCGACTTCGCCGACGAAACCCGCGCTCGGGGCGCCCGTCGCTTCGCGCCGGAGCGCGACGCTCGCGATCGACGTCGTTATCTCGAGGCCGATGAGGTGGTAGGGTCGCCACATCGAGGCGATGGCGCCGGTCGGGTCGACGGCTAACCCGTATTCGCTAAAGCAGCGAACCGAATACGGTTCGTCCGACGTGAACACGACGAACATGCCGTAGCGGATGTTATTGGGGACTTCGTGTCCTTCGGAATAGTGCGAGGTAACGACGTCGACCACGCCTTCACGGTCGAGCACGCCGCCCATGCTCCGCGGGCGCAGCGCCGTCGCGAGTTCGTATACCGAGACGGGCGCGTAACTGAGGCCGTCGGCCGGGATGCCGAGGCCGGTCGCGTTCGCGACCGCGACCATTTCGATCGACTGTTTCGTGCCGTCGAGAAACGAGTTGAACATTTTCGGATTGAAGCCGCCCTTAGCGATCTGTTCGGGCGTGAACTCGTGATACGCGAGCGCCGTCTCCGGCGTGCTGCGTTTGTATTCCGGGAGGTGCTTCGTGCCCTTACCGGCAGCGACGACGCGAAAGCCGTTCGTGCGCGCCCAATCGACGAGTTCGCAGATGATCGCGGGTTGGTCGCCATAGGCGAGGCTGTAGATGACGCCTTTCTCCTGCGCGAACTTGTGCAGCAGCGGCCCTACGACGACGTCGGCTTCGACGGTCACGTTGATGACGTCGTGGCCGTGGTCGATCGCGGCATAGGCGTGGCGCGCCGCGGCTTCGGGGAACCCCGTCGCCTCGATGACGATATCGACGTCACAGGCGGCGGCGATCTCCCCGGATGCGACGAGCGCGACCTTGCCGGCGCGCGCGAGATCGTTCGCGGCGCCGGCCGTCGCCGCGACCGCGAAC
>CAXUFI010000031.1:0-15517 GCA_964250245.1 uncultured bacterium | reverse complement strand
GCCGGCGTTTGGTTGCTCGCAGCGCTGACGGCGGCGGCCGTCGCCGTCGCCTCGCTCGCGAACTTGCTCGGCCGTTTGCTGCGGCTCTCCGGCGAACGGCTGGCGGCCTACGCAGCGGCCGGGACGCTCGGAACGCATTCGCTCTTCTTTACGGCCGCGCTCCGCACGACGCGCGCTCGCAGCGCGGCGATCGCCGGCTCGGGCCGAGGCCGCGCGCCACCGCTCTTCTCCTAGGCCGTCCATAACCGCTTCGCGCGGTCATCGCACGTTTCCAAGGAGATCTATGCGCTTTTTCTATTTGGCACTCGTCGCCATATCGTTTTTCTGCGTCCGGGGTGCGGCGCTGGCGGACACGGCCGGGCTCGTGCGCGGTACGATTACCCTCGACGGCAAACCGCTCGCGGGGGTAGCCGTCACGCTGAAGCTCGTCGACCAAGCGGAGCATCGCAATGCGGAGACGGACGCGTCGGGGCGTTTCTCGATCGCCGGCGTGCCCTTCGGCCGTTACACGCTCGTCGCCCGCCATGCAGACGATCCGGACTCTTCGCAGAGCGTCGACGTCGAGAGCGGCGCGGTCGTTACGTTGGCGATCGAGCTACGGCTGCGCACCATCGGCCGGGCCGTTACCGCCGGAACGAAAGGCGTCGGTGCGGCGCCCGTCTCGGTAAACTCCATCGGGCGCGAGCAGCTCGCCGCGCTGCCGCAGAATCAGAGCCTCAATCAAGTGATCACGACCTTTCCGGGCATCAATCGTTTCTCGTATAACGAACCGGTCGCGCACGGCTTTCACGGCCTGACGTACGAGATCGACGGCGTACCGCTCCCGTTTGCGACGACGTCGAACTTTAGCGAGGTCATCGACCCGCGAACGATCGACTCGCTCGAAGTCTTCACCGGCGCGTTCCCGGCCGAATTCGGCGGCGCTCGCCAAGGCGCCGTGATCAACATCATCAGCCACCGGCAAAACGATCTGAACTCGCCCGAAGAGGGCGCGTTCACGGCCGGGCTCGGGTCCTACGGCAGCGCGCAAACGTCGTTCGCGGATTCGGTAACCGCGGGGAATACGCGCGTCTTCTTCAACGCGAACCTGGAGCGCACGAATCGCGGCATCGATTCGCCCACCTTCGATCCCATCCACGACGCATCCAATCAGTCGAACCAGTTCCTGCGCACGATCACGAACGTCGGTCCGCGCGACACGCTCGCGTTCAACGTTTCGAATAACGACGCTGCGTTCCAGATCCCGATCGATCCCCACGCCGGCGACCCGAACGATCCGTTGATCGTACCGCCGGGCACGGACGACGTCCAGCACGAGTACGATAACTTTCTCAGTCTCGTCTACACCAATAACGCGGCGAACGGCAACGCGTACACGCAGATCGCGCCCTGGTATCGTTACGACCGCGTCACCTACCTCGGCGACGTCGCGAACGACCTCGCCGGCGGCGAAGACGGACTCGATCAGGACCGGCACTCGAATTTCGAAGGGCTCCGCCTCACGCACTTTCACGCCTTCGGACCCAACGCCGTCAAGGTCGGCATCGACGAAGCCGTGGAAAACTTCGCCGGCAACGAGCACATCGCATACTTCAATACCGACGCGAACGGCGATCCGACGGGACCGGTCCAGAACTTCTCCGATAACAACGGCCAGCGCGGTTCTCAACTCGGCGCGTATGTCGAAGACAAGTGGACGCCGACGACGTACGTTTCGGTTCAGGGCGGTTTCCGTTACGACCATTCGACGGGCTACACGTCCGGCGCGCAACTCTCGCCGCGCATCGAAATTAACGGTCAAGTCGATCCGCAAGACATCCTGCACGCCTATTACGGCCAGCTTTACGCGGCGCCGTTCGTCGAGGACACGCGCAAGGCCGCCGTCATCCTCGCCGGTCAGAACGCGGGCGGCGCGTTGCCCGCGTATAACCTGCAACCCGAGCACGATTCGTATTACGAATTCGGCCTGGCTCACACGTTCGCACCCGGCTCGCGCGCGACGGTCAACTTCTGGAAGCGTGACGTGCGCAACGTCCTCGATACGACGCAGCTTGCGAATACGCCGATCTTCGCCGTGTTCAACAACACGATCGGTATCGCCAAAGGCGTCGAGGGGCGCGTCGACGCGCGATTCGGGAGCGGCGACTCGCTCTTCTTCTCGACCACTCTATCGAAAGCGCTCGCGGGCGGCATCTCGGGCAGCACGTTCTTATTTCCGCCGGATACGGATCCGAACGACGTCACCCTCGGCCCGGAGGATCACGATCAAACCTTTTCCGCCAATCTCGGCTACACGAAGCGCTTGGGCGCCGGCCACCAATACTTCGCGACCTTAGAACCGCTCTACGGCACGGGCTACCCCGTCGAGTTCGAAACCGGCAGCGGCCGGCTGCCGCCTCACCTAACCTTCGACGCCTCTTTCGGACGCGATGCGGCGCGTGGCGCGAAGCCGGCGATCGGATTCGACGCCGATTTTCAGAACTTCACCAATACGCGCTACCTGCTCAAGGTTAATAACGGCTTCAACACGACGCAATGGGGCGAAGGCTTTCGAGCCGACTTCCGCCTTACGGCGCCGTTCTAAAGACTTCGAGCATATATAAAAAAAACCGGCGCGCGGCGCCGGTTTTTCTTTATTGCCGAAGATGGCTTACGGCATCAGCACTTTGTCGATGACTTGAATGACGCCGTTGGATTGATACACGTCGTAGGTCGTGATCTGCGCGATATTGCCTTTGGAATCGGTAAGCGCGATGTTGCGCGGTCCGTTCATCTCGGCCGTCAGCGTCTCGCCTTGGACGGTTTTCAACTCGGCTTTGCCGCCGCCGGCTTTGATCTGCTTGGACAGCGCGTTGAAGTCGAGCTTGCCGGGAACCACGTGGTACGTCAAGATACTGGTCAGCGTCGCTTTGTTCTCGGGCTTCACCAAGGTATCGACGGTGCCGGGCGGCAGAGCGGCGAACGCTTCGTCGGTCGGCGCGAATACCGTGAACGGTCCCGGGCCTTGCAGCGTCGAGACGAGTCCGGCCGCTTTGACGGCTGCTACGAGCGTTTTGTTATCGTCGGAATTGACCGCGTTCGAAACGATGTCTTTGTCGGCCATCATGGCGTGGCCGCCGACCATCGGATTCGAACCGGACATCATGTGGCCCATCGCCGTTTGAGCGAATACGGGCGCGGCGAGAGCGAGGGTTGCTACGGCCGCAAAGCTTGCAACGTTAGAGCTGAATTTCATTGATCGTCCTTAAAAAGTGTGCTGTCATAGAAACGGCGGTCGAAGCGCCTTAGATGCCCGGCCGAGGACTTTCGGCAAGTTGTGACGCCCACACCGAGGCGTACCCGTACTCCGCCGCGGATCGATCGCTCGAACCGACGGCCGTCAGCGCAGTGAAGGCGAGTAGGCCGCATCCGCCCGGCTGCCGTCGATTGCGGCGGAAAACACCGGATTGACGAGGCGATCGACGACGTCGGCCATGCGTTCCGCGGAGCACCGGTTCGGCGTTTGCAGCCACGCCTGCGCCGCGCCGTAAATCGCCCAGGCCACGGTGGAAGCGACGATATCCGGTGAGACGTCGCGGCCGAGCTCGTGCTCTCGCATCCCTTCGAGCAACATCTTCGCAATCACGCCGACGATCGCGGCCTGCGCGCTCCCGCCCTGCTTCCTGCCCGTCGACGGCGTTTCGGCGAGATAATCGCACACACCGAGCGCGATGGCCCGCAGCGCCCCGGCGCAATCGTCGACCCGCACGTCGCGAATCGCGAGCAACTCGCCGAACCGGCTCCCCACCATGCACTCGAGCAGAGCATACTTGTCCGGGTAATGGTCGTAAAAGGTCGCCCGGTTGAGCGTCGAGGCTTCCGCGATCTCCGCAATCGAGATCTTGTCGATTTCTTTGGTGGCGAGCAATTTTGCGAGGCCGTCATGGAGCATCCGGCGCGAACGCCGAATCCGCGGATCCTCCCCCGTCCCGGCCGGGTCGCTTTTCATTCGGCTTCGTTTCCTTCCGAGCATTGCATCGGCGGCACCCGTCTGCTAGGATACCCGACAGATGACGTTTACCCTACGTCTGTCGACTGAGAAAGGCTCCGTTCTATGAACCTGGCGTCCACGATCTGCCGCTACCTGCTCGGCGTGATGTTCACCGTCTTTGGTCTCAACGGTTTCCTGCACTTCATCCCGATGGCGGCGCCGGCATCCCCGCTCGCGCAGCAATTCATGACGGTGAGTTCGCAATCGCACTTCTTCGTGCTGATTTTCTTCTTTCAGCTCGCCGCGGGGCTGTTGCTGCTCTCGGGGCGTTTCGTGCCGCTGGCGCTCGTGATACTCGCCGGGGTGCTCATCAACGTCTTGAACTATCACCTGACGATGGACCCGGCGGGGATCGGCATCGGCCTGCTCGCAACGATCTTCTGGTTCGTTACGGCGTTCAAATATCGCGCCAATTTCCGTGGCATCTTCGCTGCGCGAGCCGAGCGGACAACGGCCGTCAAGGCTACCGGAGAGTACGCAGCCGTCTGACCGTGCAGTTCCGGAAGCCGCAGCGTTGAAGCTGCGGCCATGCAACCCGGAACGTTCTCCATCGTGGCGGCGGACCGTTCGACGGACGAAGTCGGAATCGCCGTACAATCGAAGTTTCTCTCGGTCGGAGCGGTCGTACCGTTCGTACGGGCGCGCGTAGGCGCTATCGCCACCCAGGCGTTCGCAAATACCGCCTACGGCCCCAAAGCTCTCGCACTCTTAGCGAGCGGCGGCGCTCCCGAAGAGGTGGCGGAAGCGCTGATCTCTGAGGACGCCGGCCGCGACGACCGGCAATTCGGTCTCGTCTCCGCGAGCGGCCGGCCGTTTGCGTTTACGGGTTCGAAGTGCATCGCGTGGGCCGGCGGGATCGTAGGCGACGGGTTCGCCGCGCAAGGTAATTGTCTGGCGGGTCCGGCGGTCGTCGATGCGCTCGCGGCGACGTTTTCGAGCACCGCCGGGCCGCTAGCGGACCGGCTCGTGGCGGCCCTGCGCGCGGCGCAAGCGGCGGGCGGCGATAAGCGCGGTCAGCAGAGCGCGGCCCTCGTCATCGAGAAGCCGGGCGGCGGTTACGCGGGGTTCAACGATCGCTACGTCGACTTACGCGTCGACGACCATACGGCGCCGATCGAGGAACTCGCCCGGCTCCTCGAACTGCACAAGCTGTACTTTTTCGCGCCGGAACCGCGCGACGTCCTTACGGTCGACGGCGCGCTCGGAGCGGAGATCGCGCACGAACTGGTGCGCGTCGGTTATCTCCAGGACGCGGGCGTTTTCGACGAGCGCGCCCGCACGGCACTCGTCGCGTTCATGCATGTCGAGAATTTAGAGAACCGCGTGCGCGACGACGGCCGCGTCGATCGCCAGACGCTCGAATATCTCAAGGCCGCACCCGCGAAGGCACCGGCGTAACCGGCGGCGCCGTCGTGCCGAAGAGCTTCGCGTAATAGCTGTCCCGGATGTTCCCGAGTTGCAAATCGCCCTTTACGGCGGCGCCGTCGCCGCGCAAGACGACGGCGCTGCGAAGCAACGTCACGTAGGACGACAGCCGCGCCGCTTTCCAATCCGATACGCGCCAGCGTTGGGGCGCCATCACCGTGAAATCGTAGCTCGGCAGCGATTTCGTGCGGGCGATCAGCGGAACCAGCGTCACGCGAAAACCCTCGATGACGAGTATCTGCTCTTCGACTTGCGCGAGCGTCGGCACCGCCGCTAACGTTCCGGTCCGGCCTCTGCCGCGCCGGTACCGAACGGCCTCGGCCGCTCGCGCTCGAGCATGCGCGCGAGCCGCGTGAAGCGTTCGTCGCGGGCGAACGTCTCCAAGTCCAGCGCGAGCCGCCGCCGCCAGTTGGGGTGCTCGGTCGTCGTGTTCGGGACGTTCGCCTGCTCGACTTCGCCGAGCACGTCTTCGATCTGAACCATCAGTAAGAAGCCACGAGCGCGAGCGAGATAACGATTCGCCCAGAAGGCGATCTCGGCGAGCGTCGTTCGGTCGGCGGGATTGTCGGCGGCCGCTTGGAAACGCGCTGCATCGTCCGCGGTCAGGCCGATCGTGCGCCAAGCGTCGAGTAACTGCGCGCGTTTCTTGGCCCGCGCGATGCGCTCGTCGCGAACGGCGCGCTCGCCTTCGATGAGCCCGAGCGCGGCCCGCACCTCGACGTCGTGCGCGGTCCAATACGCGCCCACGAACGGCAGATCGTGCGTGCCGGTGCACATGAGCGCGAGCGGCGGATACGTCTGCGGCGGCAGAAACCGCTCGTCGTCGTTCTCGAATTGCAGCAAGCGGTACGATAGAATATTGGCCGCCGTCAGCCGTTCGCGTAATCCGCCCGGCACCGTGCCGAGATCCTCGCCGATGACGATGCAGCGCGCACGTTCGCTTTCCAGAGCGATTAAACCGATGAGTTCGTCGAGCGGATACGTCACGTAGGCTCCCTCGGAGGGCGAGACGCCCTCGGGGATCCAGTAGAGCCGCAGCAGGGCCATGACGTGATCGATGCGGACGGCGCCGGCGTGTTCCATGTTGGCGCGCAGCAACGCGATGAAAGCCGCGTATGCCGTCGCTCGCAGCGCCCTGGGATCGAACGGCGCGACGCCCCAATTTTGGCCGCGCCGATTCAGCAGATCGGGCGGCGCGCCGACCGACACGTCGCTCTTGAGCACGCCCTGCAAGGACCAGGAGTCCGCGCCGCCCAGTTCCGCCCCGACGGCCACATCGCGGTACAGCCCGATCGACATCTCTTTCGCCGCCTCGGCGGCGGCGCCGAGCTGACGGTGCGACTGCCATTGCAGATAGGCGCAGAACTCGACGTCGCGTTCGTGTCGAGCGAGCAACTCCCGGACCGCAGACGACTGCGGCCGGCGATATTCCTGCGGCCAGCCCTGCCACGCGACACCCGCGCCCTGCGAACGAAAATGCTCCGTTAGGTATTCGAAAGCGGTCGCCGAGCGTAGCGCCTCGCCGCCCGCTTGCACGAACGCGCGAAACGGCGCGAGCGCGGCCGGCGCGGCGCCCTGCGCGCCGCTCGGGCAGAAACGGTCGTACGCGGCGCGCGCCACGCGCCGTTTGAGGCGAGCGACGGCTTCGTAATCGACGTACTCGGGCTCGCGCACGGCTTGGATCTCGCTCGGCAGCACGTCGCCCGGCGCGAATCCCGGCAGCGCTTCCACATCGAGATAAATCCAATTGTAGAACGCGCGGCTCGAAGGAGAGTACGGGCTCGGCGCACCGCCGTCGAACGTTAATTGGTGTAGCGGGTTGACGCCCACCGCGTCGCCGCCCGCCGCGGCGACGATCCGCACCAGCGTTGCCAGGTCGGTGAAGTCGCCGATGCCCCAATTCCGGGCCGAGCGTAAACCGTAGAGTTGAACGGCGAGCCCCCACGGCGCGCGACGCTGATTCGCCGGAAAATAGCAACGCGGCGGCACGGCAGCGACCGTGGCCTCGCACGACGCCGGACCGTCGGCTACCGTCAAGCGGTAATATCCCGCCACGAGCGTTACGGATGGAGAGAAATCGTAACGCGCGTATTCGCGGCCCTCGGCCGCTCCGGTTTCCCGTAGCGAAAGCTCGCCCGGAACGAAGCGGCCTTCCCGGCGCGTGCCGCCTTCGCCCTCGATCCGCCACTGCACCGGCCGCAAAGCCGCGTCGACCGCCACGCGCACGGCAAACGACGGCGCGGTCTCGGCCGCGACGACATAAACGGGGGCCAGCATGCGGAGCCACTCCGCCTCGCGGGCCGCGGCGAGCGAGGCTGCGGCGGCGTCACTCGAGGCGTCGAAGCCGAGTTCGCGCAGGACGGACCGAACCGATTCGTCCGGCGTCGCCACCTCTTCGCCGAACGCGTCTTCGTACGTGGTCAAGACGCCGGCGAAGCCGGCCAGTTGCTCGACGGTCGACTGCGCGGAGCTCGAAGCGTGCACGAGCGATCCTATTCCCGATTCGCCGCCGTTCACGGCTCTCGTGCCGCTAGGCCGGACGACTTTGGGTAACACTGCCGAACAACGACTCCGCGCTCGCGCTACCGGGAGGATTTCGATGTTCGCCTACGTCGGGCAATGTTTTGCGGCGATCAGCCGCGGTCTCGCGGACGGGTTGCAACGCACGCCGGGCACGTACGCGGGCTCGACCGCGCAGATCGGGCTCTACAACGCGGCCTCGGACGCCGTCCGCATCCTACTCTACGGTAAGCGAACCTCTTAATCTCCGCCCGGCTCGCTCTGATCGTGCGGACACCAAAAGATGTTGCGGTTGCCGAGCGTACCCGCGACGATGAGCGCTCCGCAAAGACGGCACGGCAACCCGTCGCGCCGGTAGACGTAGAAGCGATCGGTCCGGCGGACGGCGCCTTTGGACCGTTCGCGGTCCTGCGGGGCGGTCGTGACGATCCGCCCGGTGCCCTGCGACGATTCGGTCATCATCCGGGCGAGATCTTTCCACATCGCGCGCCACGTCTTTTTCAGTAAGGCGGTGCCGGGGGCGCGCGGATGGACGCGGTGCATGAACAAAATCTCGGAGCGGTAGATGTTGCCGATCCCGGCGACGACCGACTGATCCATCAATAGTAAGCCGAGCGGCGAGCGGCTCTTGACGATCTTCGCGTATGCCTTGAGCGGATCGGCGGCTCCGTCGAGCGGGCTCGGACCGATGCGCGCTTCGAGCGTCTCGCGCATCGCGCCGTCGAACATCTCGATCGCGATCGCGCCGCGCAGCTCGAACCAGTGTTGCGAGGTGTAGAGCCGGAATCGCAGGACACCCCGCACCTCGGGCAGCGGCATCGGACCGTCGTCGAAATTACCGAATCGTCCGAGATGGACGTGCAGATAGCCATGGGACCCGAAATCGTAGAGCAGATGCTTGCCGACCGCCTCGATGCCGCGCAACGTCTTGCCGTCGACGATCGCGGCGACCTCGTCGGAGCGGCCGTTCGGCGAATCGGCCCGCACGCGCTTGCCGCCGAGCAACGCGGCTTGTAAGCGCGCGTAGCGCGCGACTTGAGGACCCTCAGGCACCTCCCGCTTTTGCCCGTTCCGTTTCGACCGAAGCGGCTAGTGGCCGCCGACTTCGACCGGACCCGCGGCGCGTTTGGGTTTGCGCATGAGAAACACGAGCGGCATGAAGAGCGCGGCGACGATCGCGACGACGAACGTCGCGTCCGCATACGCGAGGATCGCGGCCTGGCCGTTGACGAGCGCCGCGATTCCGCCGACGCCGTTCGTACGCAAATACTGCTGCACGGTGCCGTTCGCGGGATCGATCGCGGCCCCGAGCACGACGGAGTGAAACGACCAGCGTTGATCCAAGACGACGTCGAGCCCGGCGACGGCGATCGAGCCGCCGAGCTGTAACGACAGATTCGTCATGGCGCTCGCCTTCGCGCCCTCTTGCGGCGTCGTCGCGCCGAGCACCGCGATCGTCAGCGGTACGAAGAGCATCGCCGCGCCGGAGCCGACGAGAATCAAGGCGAGCGCGAAGGTCCAGAAGCTCGCCTCTTCCGTCGTGATGTAACCCTGCATCGCGCTGCCGATCGCCATCACGATGAAGCCGGCCCCGAGAAAATAACGCGGATCGACTTTCGCGACGAGTCTGACGATGAACGGCGTGAGCAGCGCGATCGGAATGGCGCGCAGAATGAACAGCTGACCGCTGAGCGTGGGGGTAAAGCCGAGCGGTCCTTGCGTGAACTGCGGCAGCGTGTACGTCGAGCCGAAGATCACGCCGCCGAGCGCGAGCGCGAGGAGCGAGCCGGCCGAGACGCTGCGATTGCGCAGCACGCGCAGATCGACGACCGGACTCGCGATCCGCAGTTCCCAAAATACGAACGCGGCGAGCGAGAGCGCGCACGTGACCGTCAGCGTGAGCACCGCCGGATCGGAGAACCAATAATGGCGCTCGCCCTCGGTTAAGACGTATTGCATCGAGCCGAGTCCCGCCGACAGCAAGGCCAGGCCGATGTAATCGATCGGCGTCGAGCGCGGCTTCGTCGGATCTTTCAGCAGCGTGAGCAACAAAAACGCCGAGATGATGCCCGGAACGATGTTGATGTCGAAACACCAATTCCACGACGCATTGTCGACGAGAATACCCCCGAGCGGCGGCCCGAGCGCGGGTCCCATGATCGCTCCGAGCGCGAAGATGCCCTGACTGATGCCGAGCTTCGCGGGCGGAAACGAGTCGCGCAGGATCGACTGGCCCGTTGCGAGTAGGCCGCCGCCGAACAGCCCCTGGACGAACCGCCAGGCGATGAGGGACGTCAACTCGCTCGAGGCGCCGCAGAGGACCGAGGCGAGCGTGAAGCCGACGATCGACGCGACGTAATAGTTTTTTCTTCCGAAGCGGTTCTGCAGCCAGGGCGTCATCGGGATGACGATGATCGCCGCGATCGTGTACGAAGTCACGATCCACGACGCTTCGTCCTGACTCGCTCCGAGGTTGCCCTGAATGTTCGGCAGGGCGACGTTCGTTATCGTCGAGTCCAAGGTTTGCATGAGCGACGCCGCCATGACGCCCACGACGATGAGCACCAGGCGCAGACCGCTCTCGGAGACGTCGGCGTATTGCGAGCTCCTCGCGTCGGCCGCGGCGGTCGCCTGATGGGACTTCTCTCCCTGTCGCACGTCGTCTTAAACGCCGGAAGCCGCCGATAGGTGTCGTATCCCGGTGCGATGGACCAGCGGCCCGGGGGCGCGATCCGCCGCTCGGGCCGGCGTTCGGGTCAGCGCTTCGACGCGGAGCACGGCGTGGCGACGGAGGCGCTGCTGTTTCTCGGCGAGCTCGACCCCGAGGCGATCGGGCCGAGCATCGAGCACGCGACGCATTACGAGCCGACGCCGGTCGGCGAGGTGAAAGCGCTGCTCGCCCGCGTGCCCTTCGACCTGCGTGGCACCACGTTCGTCGATCTCGGCAGCGGCCTGGGCCGCGCGGTCCTCGAAGCGGCCTCGCTGCCGTTCCGGCAAGTCGTCGGAGTCGAGATCTCGCCCGCGCTCCATGCCGTCGCTTGCGACAACCTCGTAGCGTTCGGGACTGCCGGCCGCGTCTGCCGGGACGTCCGGTTCGTGCGCTGCGACGCGAAGCGCTATCGTTTCCCGCCGGGGACCCTCGTCGTGTACCTGTTTAACCCGTTCGGGGCGGCGATGCTCGCGCACGTGCTCGAGCGGCTTGCGACCGGCGAGCGGGCCGAACTCGCCATCGTCTACCACACGCCGGTCGAGCGCGACGTCATCGAAGCGCACCCGGCCTTCGAACTCGTCGCCGACGAACGTTGCGGCGCCGTATACCGGCGCTCCGGGCGCCGGGCGACGGCGACTTCTGCCGGAGAATTCCAAGGATGGAAACGGGAGAACGAAAATAAGTTACCGAGTCGCCCTCTTGAAGAGCTCTTGGAGATGGATACGTGATTATAGATCCCCCGAAGAACGGCAAAAAGAATAGCCGCCTCGAGGCGGGCGTAACGCCATACGCCGAGATGGGCTACTGGCAGCCCGACTACGAGCCCACCGATACGGACGTGCTCTGCGCGTTTCGCATCACGCCGCAGGACGGCGTCGATCCGGTCGAGGCCGCCGCCGCCGTAGCCGGCGAATCGTCGACCGCGACCTGGACGGTCGTCTGGACCGATCGCCTCTCGGCCTACGAGCATTATCAGGCCCGGGCGTACCGCGTCGATCCCGTACCGGGATCGAGTCCGGCTCAATACATCGCGTACATCGCGTACGACATCGATCTCTTCGAGGAAGGCTCGATCGCGAACCTGACGTCCTCGATCATCGGTAACGTCTTCGGCTTCAAAGCGCTCAAGGCGCTGCGGCTCGAAGACATGCGCATCCCGCTCGCCTACGTGAAGACGTTCCAGGGGCCGCCGCACGGCATCGTGATGGAGCGCGAGTACCTCAACAAGTTCGGCCGGCCGCTGCTCGGCGCGACCGTCAAGCCCAAGCTCGGATTATCGGCGAAAAATTACGGCCGCGTCGTCTACGAGGCGCTGCGCGGCGGCCTGGATTTTACCAAGGACGACGAGAATATCAATTCGCAGCCGTTCATGCGCTGGCGCGACCGTTATCTTTTCTGTATGGAAGCGGTTAATCGCGCGGAGGCGGCGACGGGCGAAATCAAGGGCCACTACATGAACGTGACGGCCGCCGATATGGAGTCGATGTACGAGCGCGCCGACTTCGCCAAACAAATCGGCAGCGTCATCATCATGATCGACCTCACCGTCGGTTTCACGGCGATGCAGTCGATGTCGAAGTGGGCGCGCCGCAACGGCGTGATCCTGCATCTCCACCGTGCCGGCCACGGCACCTACACCCGCCAGAAAACGCACGGCGTCAGCTTCCGCGTGCTCGCGAAATGGTGCCGGCTTTTAGGCGTCGATCACATTCACGCGGGCACGGTCGTCGGCAAGCTCGAGGGCGACCCGAATACGACCAAGGGTTTCTACGATATCTTGCGTGAGGATTTCATCCCGGTCAATCCGGCTCACGGCGTGTTCTTCGACCAGAATTGGGCTTCGCTCCCCGGCGTCATGCCGGTCGCTTCGGGCGGCATCCACGCAGGCCAGATGCACCAGCTCCTGGACCTGCTGGGCGAGGATACGGTGCTGCAATTCGGGGGCGGCACGATCGGCCACCCGGACGGTATCGCGCAGGGGGCCGAGGCGAACCGCATCGCGCTCGAGGCGATGGTGCTCGCGCGCAACGAAGGCCGGGATTTCGTAAACGAGGGTCCGCAGATTCTCGAAGAAGCGGCCAAACATAGCAAGTCGCTGCTGCGGGCGCTCGATATCTGGAAAGACATCTCGTTTAATTACGCGTCGACGGATTCACCCGACGTCGTCGCCACGCCGTCGTACTAAGCGGAAGGAAGCACCGTAGCGATGAGAATCACCCAAGGCGCCTTCTCCTATCTGCCGGACCTGACGGACGAGCAGATCGGCGCGCAGATCCAGTACGCGCTCGACCACGATTGGCCGATCTCGATCGAGTACACGGACGACCCGCATCCGCGTAATTCGTATTGGGAGATGTACGGCTTGCCGATGTTCGACGTCAAAGACGCCGCCGGGATTCTCGGCGACGTCCGTAAGGCGATCGCCGAACACCCCGACGAATACGTGAAGGTCAACGCGTACGATGCCCGGCTCGGGCGGCAAACCACCGCGCTATCGTTCATCGTGCACCGGCCCGCCAATGAGAAAGGGTTCCGCGTCGAACGGACGGGCGATACCGATCGCGTCGTCCGGTACAAAATCCATCCCTATTCCTCCGACAAGCCGCAAGGCGAGCGCTACAAGAACTAGCAGGCCCTGCTAAGCGTCGTGGTTCGCTCGGGGCCGCCTTTCGCGAGGCGGCCTTTTTAAGTCTCACAGCCGTCTCGCTCCCATGGAGAAACCGATTCGATGATGGAACAGGCGCAGCAGCCGTCGCAGAGCGGCGTACTCGACCTCGACGAAGCGTTCCGCAGCTCCAATATCGGCGAGGTCCTCGATCAGCTCGACCGCGAACTGATCGGCCTCGCGCCCGTCAAGACGCGGATCCGGCAGATCGCGCACCTGCTGCTGATCGACCGTCTGCGGGCGCAAATCGGGCTCGCCGCCGAACGGCCGCCGCTGCACATGTCGTTCACGGGCCGGCCCGGCACCGGAAAGACGACCGTCGCGATGCGGATGGCGACGATCCTTCACCGGCTCGGCTACATCCGTCGCGGCCACCTCGTCGTCGCGACCCGCGACGACCTCGTCGGCCAATACATCGGCCATACGGCGCCCAAAACGAAAGACGTGCTCAAGCGCGCGATGGGCGGCGTGCTCTTCATCGATGAGGCCTACTATTTGTATAAGCCCGAGAACGAACGGGATTACGGCGGCGAGGCGATCGAGATTCTCTTACAGGTGATGGAGAATCAGCGCGACGATCTGGTCGTCATCTTCGCCGGCTATAAAGAGCGCATGGATACGTTCTTCTCCAGTAATCCGGGCTTGAGCTCCCGCGTCGCCAACCACATCGACTTCCCCGATTACACCGCGACCGAGCTGATCGCGATCGCGCACCTGATGCTCGAGAAACTCAATTACGACTTCACGCCGGACGCCGAGCGCGCGTTCGACGAATACATCAACCTGCGCATGAAACAACCGCAATTCTCGAATGCCCGCAGCGTGCGCAACGCGCTCGACCGCGCGCGCATGCGCCAAGCGACCCGGCTGTTCGAGCGGGGCGGCACCGTGACGGCCGACGACCTCAAAGCGATCGCCGCCGACGACATCCGCCACAGCCGGGTCTTCACGCTCTCCGAGGAAGCGCCCTAACGCACCGCGAGCTCGGGCTGCGCGGCGCGCAATTCCGGTATCGCGTCACCTTCGAGAAAGCGCGGCAGTTCCGAGAGCGAGAATTGAACGCCCGTGTAGAATTGGCCGAAGGCCGCGTAGCGCGCGCTCGCTTCGTCGAAGCGCATTTCGTAAATCAGTTTTTTGAAGACGAGCGGCTCGTCCGCGTACAGATCGACGCCCCACTCCCAATCGTCGAAGCCGATCGAACCGGAAATCACCTGCGTGACCAGGCCGTGGAACGAGCGTCCGATCTTCCCGTGATCGACCATCAGCCGCGCGCGGTCTTCGTACGGCAGTTGATACCAGTTGATCGCTTCGCCGCGTTTCTTATCCATCGGATAGAAACAGACGTAGCGCCGCTGCGGGATCTTGGCCCACAGCCTTGCGGCGTTGCGCGGCGCCCGAGCTTGTTCGGCGAGCGCGGCATCGAAAGCGGCGGTCCACTCCGGCGAATGTGCTTTGAGTCCGCGCTCGCGCAGGTCCGCGTGAATCTTGGCGGTGACTTCATATAAGCCGAGTTCGAGGACGGAGACGTACGACGTCAGCGGTTCGACGTAATCGGCGAGCGCGAGCTTATCGAAGGCCGTTTGCGCCGCGGCGAGTTCGTCGAAACTCTTGCCGTAGTGCGTGAGCATGAGATCGCACTTGTGCCCGAGCATTTGCGCGACCGCGACGTCGCCCGTGTCTTTCTCCGCAAGCGCGCCCAAGTAGTCGCGGGCTTCGCTCGCGAGAGCGGAGCGTTGCGCCGTGGCGAGCGCGTCGAAGGCGCGGCGTTTAAAACGGAACATCCGGTGCAGGATGTGCCAGCTGTCGAGACTCTCGGGGACTGCAGGGTGCCGCATCGAGCCTATCTTTGCCGCCGAGACCGGAAAGTCGTGCCTAGCCCGACAGCCTCCTCGCGGCCGCAGTCAGCCGGGCGCAGCCGAGCCGAGGCGCCGCTCTTCCGCCCGCACCTCCGCGACGAGCGCGAGCGGCCGTTCGCGGTACTTGCTCCAGAGCGGTTTCATCTCCGCGATATCGCGCACGAGTCGCGCGTACACGGTGTTGACCGGCGTGGCCGTTCCCGTCTCGCGGCCGGCGGCGGCGACGGCCGCGTTGAGGACGCCGATCTCGGTGCGGCCGCCGCCGGCGCGCAGATCGAAGTTCCAGGAAGGCAGCCTGCGCGGTGAAGGTG
>CAXUFI010000030.1:8421-15825 GCA_964250245.1 uncultured bacterium | reverse complement strand
GACGTCGCCCGCCTCGATCGCGCGCATCGCATCTTCTTCCCGGTCGAACACGCGCGCCGGCCCGCGATGGTACGGCCGTTCGTGCCCGGCGATCTTGACGACCGCGCCGTCGGGCGCGAGCGCTCCGCGCAGGATGACGATACCGCCCGTCGCGCTGAACGGCCGTTCGGCGGTGGCGATGACCGGCTGTCCCGGCGTCTCGGAGGCGCTCGCCGTCTCCGCGCGCAGCGTGCGGCCGGTGACGGTCGCGGCCTCGGCGTGCACGAGGTTCGCTTCGACCATGCGCTTGGCGATGAGTTCGATACCGCCCGCGCGATCGACGTCGAGCGCGACGTAGCGGCCGCCGGGCCGCAGATCGGCGATGATCGGCGTGCGCCTGCTGATCGTATCGAAATCGTCGATGACGAGCGGCACCCCGGCTTCGCGCGCGAGCGCGAGCAAGTGCAGCACGGCGTTCGTCGAACCGCCGGTCCCCGCGACCGCGGCGATCGCGTTCTCGAACGCTTCACGGGTTAACAAGTGTTTCGGCCGCAGGCCGCGTCGCAGGACGTCCATGATGAGTAGGCCCGCTTCGTACGCTTTACGTTCCTTGCGCGGATCGGTAGCGCCGGGTGACGCGCTGCCCACGGGCGAGAGACCGATGAATTCCATGATCATCGCCATCGTGTTGGCGGTATATTGGCCGCCGCACGCGCCCGCGCCCGGACACGCGTTATTTTCGATACGCAGCAGTTCCGCGTCGTCGATCTTGCCGGCGGCGTGCGCCCCGACGGCTTCGAAGACGTCGACGATCGTGAGGTCGCGTCCGTCGAGTTTTCCGGGCGCGATCGAGCCGCCGTAGAGGATGAGCGACGGAACGTTCAAGCGCACGAGCGCCATCGCCGCGCCGGGCGTCGTCTTATCGCACGCGACGAGCGCGACCATCGCGTCGAACATGTAACCGCGACCCGCGAGCTCGATCGAATCCGCGATGACTTCGCGGCTCACGAGCGAGGCTTTCATCCCCTCGGTCCCCATCACGATGCCGTCCGAGACGGCGATCGTGTTGAACTCCATCGGCGTGCCGCCCGCTTCGCGTACGCCGCGCTTGACGTGCTCGGCGAGTTCGCGCAATTTGTAATTGCAGGGCATCGTCTCGATCCACGTATTGGCGATGCCGACGATCGGCTTACGTAAATCGTCGTCGGTGAAGCCGATCGCCTTGTACATCGCGCGCGCCGGCGCACGGTCGCGACCGCTCGTAATAACGGCGCTTCTCGCCTTGACGTCGTAGCTCACAACCGCCGGTGTACGGCGATGCGCCCCGCCGGTCCTCGGATAAGCCTAGCGCGTAACCTCGGCGCCGTCGATGTTGACGAACCTCCGCTTCGCATCCGCGGCGTCCGGTTGCACGACGATCAGCAGCCGGTGCTCGCCGCGCTCGAGTCCCGCAGCTTTGAATACCAGGGCACCCACCTGTTTCGAAGCCGCGTAAAAATCGGCGCTCGCGTGCGTCCGGCCGTCGAGCGTCAGCGACGCGCGTCCGCCGTTGCCGCCGCGCACGCCGTAGAGGCGCACGCCCGAGCCGGCGAAACGCAATTCCGCAACCGCGCCGGGGACGTGGCTGCGCGTGCTCGTGCCGCGGGAACGGCCGTCGAAGCGCGCGCGAACGTGCTGCCAGTCGCCCGCGTAGGCGAACCCGGTCGGGCTATCGGGATCCCCGTCATCGTCGACGTACGCGGAGCGCGCGGCTTTGAATGCGGCGAGCCGGCCGCCGCCGGCCGACGCCGGCAGTGCGGCCACACCTTCGGCGCGCAACATGCGATCGAGCTGGGTGTTCCCCTCGAGCACCGTCAGGCCGCCGAAATAGTCGCTCGCGGGACGGCCGCCCTCGTCCGCCGTCCCGAGCGCGCCGACGGCCATCGTCGCACTCGGCGAAAGAACGAAGCCGCTTTCGGTGCGCAAGCGCGCGATGTCGACATCGACGGCGTTCCAAGCGTGCAGCCGGCCCGGCAGCACCGTGATCGTGCCGTCCGCCGTCCGGTACGTTGCCGGGCTGCGTCTCCTCGCATCGATCGTGTAATATGCAGCGTTACCGACGACGTCGCGCAGCACGACGCCGAAGAGGGCGTGCGGATCCGCGGCGCCGTCGTAATTCTCGACGGGATAGAGCATGAATCGTAACCGCGCGGGCCGCGCGTCCGTGATTTGTTCGAGCAGTGTCGTCCGCCAGCCGGGCCGTCGGTCGCCGGTCGCGCGCAAAGCTACCGCCGTACGGCCGCCGACCGCGTATCTAAATAGGCGGCCCTGCTCCCAGTCTGCGGCGTCGAAGTTCCAAGCCACGGGGAACGGGTGCGCGCCGAGCGACCAATACGCCAGATCGGCATTGTGAATCGTCGGTGCCGGAGCTCCGAAGACGATGGGACTAGAATAAAATTCTTGGCCCGCGGAATCGACGAGAAACAGTTGCGTCGCCGTATTGCCGTCGGTCGCGAGTTCGAATTGCGGCGACGGCGCGGAGAGTACGAACGTCTGCGTGCTGCCCGGCGGCACGCGCTGCAGTTTCCTCGGCTCCCAAGCCTGAACGTCTAAATCGTCGCCCTGCTGCGCGACGTCGAAATGAAGGTATCGGGGCCGGTTCGAGTTATTACGGACCGAGACGCGCAACTTTGCGATGCGGCCGGTAATCGCGTTACGACTCTCGCCGTTGATGCTCACCGAGAGCGCTCGCGGGGAAGAGTGCGCGACGAGCGGCAGCGCCGCGAGCGCCGCGAGGGTCAGCACCGCTGCCGATCGGGTGCGCGAGACGCGCAGCCGCTCGGAACGGGCTTCGGAGAAATACTCGCGTCCGTTCGCAAAGAGATAGGCCATCAAGATCAGCGGCCAATACATGAAGTAATTGTGCAGCGAGCGCGATGCGAAGAAATACACGAACGCCGGAGCGAAAAACGGCAGAAACGCGAGACGCTTCGGAAAGAGGACGTAGAGCAGGAGCGCAGCCGCGAACGCTACGGCCGTCATGCCGGTAAACGTCGCGGGCGAGAGCGTCAAGAGGCCCGACGTCGCGAGTTGCGCGATCCCCGTGCCGAGCACGATCAGGTGTGCGGAGAGCGGCGTCATCGTGCCGGCGAGCCACGCGTGCGGGTGCCATATGACGAAGGGCAGATTCGGAAGCGCGAACGCCGCCGCGAGCGCGAGGCCGGGTGCAAGCAGCAGCTTCGGCCGGCGGGCCGCAAGCGCGGCGCGAAGCCAGAAGACGAGCGCGAACGGGACGATGACCCAGGGCGTCTGCTTGAACGCACTCGCAACGCCGAGCCACGCCCCGGCGGCGACCGGGTTGCGGCGCCAATACCGCGCGGTCAGCATGCCGGCCGGTAGCCAGAGAACGTCCGTGATGCCGCCGACCGTGTAATCGAAATACGTCGCGTCGAGAAAGAGCACGAACGGTGCGAGCGCTTTGAAGCGCGCCGGAGCCATCCACACCAGCATCAGCATGATGAGCAGATGCGCCGCCACGCTGACCCAGAGCACGTTGCTCACTCCCAGCGCCAGGAACGGCACGTAGATGAGGAAGCTCAGCGCGGGGTACGAGAGCGCATAGACTTCGCCGCCGTTGAGCGTGGGGGTCGTTTCGCCTTCGGGAACGCCGAAGGCGCGGTAGCCGGGTTGCATGCTTTTCGTATACGGATCGGAGCCTTGCAACAGCAATTGCGCCGAGTACGAATTGAAGAGCATCGCGTCGCTGTCGTAATACGGCGATTTGAAGAGCACGTACGAGGAGGCGTAGACGGTGAAGGCGAGCGCCACCCCGCCGACGACGGCGACGGTAGCATGACGGGAGCGTGTGAAGCCGATGACGATCAGCGCGAACGCCGCGACGTAGCAGAGCAGACTCGAGAAGAGCGCGACGAGATGCAGATCGGCCGCGATGTTATCCCAAATGCCGTAACCCGCGCCCAGGAGCACCGCCGCCGCAAATAAGCAGCACAGCGTCGGCAGCAGATCGGCATCGGCCGCCGGCGCCGCCTCACGCGGCACGGCGCTCATGCCGCCGTCATCCGCCGGCGCCCGCGACTTCGGATTTCGTCCAAATCTGAATGTTGCTGCTGCTGCCGAAGCGGCGCAGAAGAAACATGCGGCCGTCGCTTGCGGCTTCGAGTTCGACTGCGTCGTCCGGCGCGACGATGCTCGCCGAGCGTTGCGCGGTCAGCGAGAGCCGTAGCACCGCCACTTCGGCGCTCAAGGCGTGAGTCGCGATGCCGGCGATGGCCTCGGAATTCGCGAAGCAGCGCGGCCGATCGGCGACCATCCCCGTGTCGACCGCGAACCCGGACTTGGCATTGAACAAATAGACGTGATGGGTGCGCGGCGAGCTCGTTAACAAATAAACCTGACCGGCGAGCACGCACTGGTCGAGCGAATGCGTGGTTTCGCCGAGCACCACGGTGCCGAGCACCTTCGCATCTGCGAGCCGCAAGCCGACGGCGACCGGCCGGCCCTTCGTCTCGAGCAGCGCGTACATCATGCCGCGGACGGGTCTCGTGATGGCGAGCACCGGCGCCGGAAAGCGCATCGTGCTCAACATCTGACCGTGGAGATTCCATTCTTCGATGGCACCGCTCGCGGCGTGTTTTTCGGCATCGTAGTCCTGCGGGACCGCGACCGACAGGTAGAATTTGCCGTTGGTTCCGGCTTGAATGTCCGAGGTAAAGCGCGGGACTTCGAAACGCAAAATTTCCGCAGCGTGAACGGAGTCGTGAAAAACCGAGACGCTCTTGCCGTCGTCGTCGCCCGCTAGAATAAGCAACTTGTCGGGGTCGAGGTGCGAGACCGCGATCGCGTCGAGCGGACCCTCGAGAACGTGATAAGCGATCCGGTGTCCGTAACTGCAGGACGCTACGAGCAACGCGAGCGCCATCGAGCCGAGGCCGATGGACCGGCGCACTATTCGCGCCGGCTTTCGAGAGGCAGATGCCGACACGCTGCGATCAAGCGGCTTCCTTGTCGTAATTCGAGACGAGCGCTAGCGCACGAAGAGAACGTTCTATTTTCTACTGTGAATAGCACGAACTGTAAAGGGTCCGCCGCCTTCATATCAACCATTGCCTAACGTGAACGCGTGCGGAGGTGCGCCATTGCCGAAACAGAAGCTGCGATGCGCATCGTAACGGCACCGCGCGAACCGGCGCCTCCGGCTACGCGCGACCGAGCCGCGCCGCGAATTGCGCGCCGACGACCGAGCGGGACGACGCGACCCGGCCCTGCAGTCGAACACATCCGGCGCGGTTCTCTGGCCTATAAGAATGGATCGAAGCTTGAATCGCCTTTCACTCGCTCTCGTAGCCGCTCTCGGCGCGACGGCGTTGCCTGCGCTGCCGGCGGAGGCCGACAACGGCTTCGTCTACAGCGGCGCATTCTATGACGACCGCTACTCCGATACGTCGTTCAACATCGATGCCATTCAGCCGTTCGGTCCGGTAACCGCTCGCTTCGCGCCCTATCTCGAAGCCGCGCTCAATCTCGACTCGCAGACGTTCAGTACCGCCATTCCCGACATTCTGACCGATAACTACGCCCTCGGTGCGTTCGGCGCGCAATACCCGACGCCCGGCGGCTTGCGCGCCTTCGCACAAGTAGGCGCTACGGCGCGCCTCGGCGCCGTCTCGCTTAAAGAGCCCGGCGCCGACTTCCGCAGCGGCGTCGAACTTTCGCGAAACTGGAAGGGCGGTCCGCGCGGGCTCGCTTCCTACGGCAACTACTACGGCAGTGCCGAATACACCAGCCGTTATCGCGACGGCGTCCTCGTTAATCAGCTCGAGGAGGGGCGGACGTTTCGTTACGGGCGGCAGGCCGTCGATCTCTACGCGCGCGCGTTGCTGAGCGCGGGCAGCCACGGTTATTATTACACGAACCTGGCGGAGGGGGGTCTCGGCTTACGATTCCACTCGCCGAACGTCACGCGCGTAACGCTGTCGGTCGAAGAGAGCGTCGGCGCTTACCTCTTCTCCGAGAACCGGCCGGCGACGCAAAGCGACGCGTACCACGACTTCCGCATTAATTTGAGTTACGCTGTTCCGTTTTAGCCGCATTCGCGGAAAGCGATCGCCGGCTAATTGGCCGTGATGTTGTCGACCTAGATGCCGAAAGCCTCGCTCGTCGTTGTTGCCGCCGCCAAAGGTCTCTTTACCTAAGTAGCAACAGCTCATAAGCTGGAGGTGAGAACACAGTCCAGCCGGGCTTTCCCTTAGGGAAGCTCGGTTTCCGTAAACTGGCTGCGGTCTCTTCGCGATCGACACGCGTCCTCGGCCGCCAGTATCATCTGGCCGGCCTCGTTCGCATAGTCGCGTCTGCTTAATCTCACGCTCGCCAAAATCGGAGCCCCCATCATGCTTTCAACCAGGCACGTAACCCGTCTGGCGTGGTCGGCGTGCGCGCTTCTCATCCCGGTAATCTTTCTCGTTACGACCCAGTATTCGATAGCGCACGCCAACGTTATGATGAACATCGCCGCGGCTCAGTCGCGCGCCGCAGCCGTCAATCGCGCGCGGGAAGCGATTGCCGTAACGGCCATCCAACGCATCGTCGTCGAGCGGCAGCGGCCGATCGAAGACGGTGAGTTACGCGACGAGAACCATAAGAAGTGCCCTCCCTGTCCCCCGAAGAAGCACCATCGACATCACCGGCACCCGTACGGCGCTGCCGGAGAAGACGCATAGCGGGAGACGCTCCCGGCGACGGCGGTGTGAAGACTGCAAGATCTTCACACCGTCGTCTTATTTTTTTTACCTCGGTGAGGATCGTGCGCTATGACATCGTCCGTGCCCGTAAAATTGCTGACGGCGTTCGCCGCCGCCGTAATTTTCTGCGCCGGCGCACGCGGTGCCGCCACAGGGGCGACCTTACTTAGCGAAGGTTTCTCCGCAACGGCGACGGCGCCGAACAGCTGGCTCGGCGTCGGCAATACGTGCTTGACCGCGGGCACGTCGGCGACGCCCGCGACGTCCATTGCCGCTTGCGGTTCCAACGCCGCGCAAGACCCGGTGGGCCAAGGCGCCCTCCAACTCACGTCCGGAACGAATAGCCAAATCGCGATGGTCGTTTCGGAAACGTCGTTTCCGACCGGCAACGGTCTGCAAGTCACGTTCACGGACTATTCGTACAACGGCTCCAACCCGGGCGCCGACGGCATCGCCATGTTCTTCTCCGACGCTTCGAAAGCGATGCCGACGGCGGTCGGCTCCGCGGGCGGATCGCTCGGCTATGCGAGCACCACCGGGACGCCCGGCATCTCCAACGGCTATCTCGGCATCGGCTTCGACGAATACGGCGGCTTCAGCAGCGCGACGGAGGGCCGCAACGGCGGGCCGGGTGCGGTCCCCGAAACGATCGCCGCGCGCGGCGGGCCCGCGGGGGGCGCCCCCCCCC
>CAXUFI010000030.1:0-8411 GCA_964250245.1 uncultured bacterium | reverse complement strand
GGCCGGGCGGGGCGCCGCCTCGGTCGCTTATCCTTACCTCGGCGGCGTAGCCAACGCGTCGGGACAGGCGGTGAGCCTGCCGTTCGACTTCGATCAGCCGTCGGTCGCCACGCGCCCCGCGAACGCACCGACGATGAGGGTCGTCCTGACGCCCGCGGGCATCGTCACCGTCGCGGTCGATCGCCACGACGGCAACGGTTTCGTTACGTACTATACGCAATCGATCGTCAACGTCGGCAATCAGCCCGCGGTGCCGGCGAACGTCTACCTCGGCTTCACGGGTTCGACCGGCGGACTCTGCAACCGCCACCAGATCGGCGGCCTCGTCGTCTCGACGGCGCCGGCGAGTCTCCCCGTTTCGTTCACGCCGAGCCAGGTCGCCAATCTCGTTTCCTGGTACGATCCGTCGAACGCCTCGACCGTGACCCAGGCCGGCGGAACGGTCTCCAATCTATCCGATCTCAGCGGGAAAGCGAATACGGCCTCGCAAGCGACGGCGTCGCTGCAGCCGAAGTACACGGCGGCCGGGATCAACAACCTCGGCAGCCTGACGTTTAACGGCGGCTCGTATCTCGTCGGCTCCAACGCGTCGTTCTCGACGTACCTTTTTAACGAATCGACCGTCTTCGCCGTAACGAATAAGACGGTCGACGGCACGACCGGCAGTCTCGTCTGGTCGGGTGCCTACAACTCGAACCCGCGCTGGAATCTGCAGCTCTCACCAAACGGCGAGGTCTTCGACTTCAATCAGAACGGCAACGGCGAGCGCTCGCAACTCGTAACGCCGACGGGCCCGGCGTTCTGGTCGGCGGGCGGCAGCATCAGCAAGAAATTGCAATTTCTCAATAAGGACGGTTACCTGCTCTCGAGCAGTACGAGTTCCGGAACGTCGGCGACGGGAAACTATCCGCTCGCCCTCGGCGCCATGTACGGGCCCACGAACAGCTCCGCTCCGTTCACAGGCCAGCTCGGTGAAGTGCTGCTCTTCAATCGCTATCTGTCGAACGCGGAGACGACCGAAGTCGAAGGTTATCTGGCGTGCAAGTGGGGATTGCAGAACCGCCTCCCGGCGAACCATCCCTATCGCTCGAGCTGTCCGCAGGGCGGACATCCGGCGTCGCTGCCCACGCCCGCGCCGAGCGGGGCCGCGCTGCAGGATCCGCCGCAGGTCGCGAGCGTGAACGGGCAGCTCGTCTTCAACGTCACCGCCTCGCAGAATAGTTCCGGCGCGCCTGCGCTGACCTATAACGGCTCGGCCGTGCCGCCGACACTGCGCTTGCTACCGGGCGACACGCTCGTCGTGAACCTGACGAATAATTTACCGACGCCGCCGAACGGCGCGGGGTACCTCAACGACACGAACCTGCACTATCACGGCCTGCACGTCAATCCCAATGCCCCGGGCGACGATTCGATCGACATGATGGCGATGCCGGGACAGTCGCTGCACTACCAGATCGTCATTCCGGCCAACCACCCGTCAGGCTTATACTGGTATCATTCGCACGCGCACGGCGAAGCCGAACGTCAGAACCTCTCGGGGATGTCGGGTGCGTTGATCGTCGACGGCATTTCGCAAACGGTGCCGGAGATCGCGCAAGTCCCCGAGCGGATCCTCATCGTTCGCGACGCGCAACCTTCGGGCACCGCTCTCCCGGCCGCCAACCGCGCGCAAGTCAATGCGATGATCTGGGCGATGCGCCATGGCAACGCACCGAAGAACAAAATAGCGCAGCGACGCCTGGCGATGGCGCACTTGCAGTCCGGGATGTCGATGAACTACCTCGTGCGCGGCCGGACGACGAGCCTCACGCGTAACCCGTACGTCGTGACGAATCCCAATTACCGGCGGCTCGCGCCGCAGGTGACCGACTCGCACTGTACGGGCTCCGAAACCGCGGTCCACGCCTTGACGCTCAACGGCCAAACGAATCCCTCGATCGGCATCCGGCCCGGAGAGAAACAATTTTGGCGCGTCGTCAACGCCGGCTCCGACACGTATCTCGACATCGCCGTCGACAATACGTCGATGCAGATCCTCGCGGCCGACGGCGTGCCGCTCGCGAGCGTCGGCAATTCGACCCCGACCGTGACGGATTACGTCTTGCCGCCGGCGAGCCGCGTCGAGTTCTTCGTGCGCGGTCCCGCGGCGGGAACGGCGTCGTACCTGCGGACCAAATGCTTCGACGCCGGAGCCTCGGGGCTCGCCATGCCGGCCACGACGCTCGCGACGATCAATACCGCGAGCTCGCCTTCGGATAACGTCCGCCCCCGCGCGCGCGACCGCGTCTCGGCGCAATTGAAGGCGCACCCGCGTCACGTGCACTCCGCCGCCTGGCTGCGCGCCCAAGCGGTGACCGGACCGGCGCAGACGATCACCTACAGCGACCAGTTCACGATTAACGGCCAGGCCTACAATCCGTCGGGGCCGCCGTTATTCTACGCGCAGAGCGGGACCACGGCCGTTTGGACCGTCGTCAATAATTCCTCGCAAGTCCATACGTTCCACATCCATCAAATTCACTTCGTCGTGCAATCCGTAACGGGCGGCACCGCGAGCGATCAGGCGAACGTGAATCAGGAACTCGATAACGTCAACGTCCCGGCGGCATCGGGGGGGACTCCCGGTTCGGTGACGCTCAAGATGGATTTCACCGATCCGACGATCGTCGGCACGTTTCTTCTCCACTGCCACATCCTCTCGCACGAAGATCAAGGGATGATGGCCGAAGTGCGCGTCGGTACCGCGGCGCCGATGAGCCTCTCGCAAAGCTCGCTTACGTTCGCCTCGCCGACGGCGGCCGCGCAAACGGTTACGGCGAGCGGCGGCACCGCGCCCTATAGCGTGTCCGGTTGCGCGGGCGTCGCCGGCGCCTCGGTAACGAACGCGACGGTGACGGTGACGCCCGTGGGCGGCGGCGGTTGCTCGTTAACGATCGCCGATTCGAGCGGACTCGTCGCCTCCGTCGGCGTTACGGTTTCGGGCGCGGCGTCACCGGTCTCCGTAGCGCCCAATTCACTGAGCTTCGCGAGCCCCTCGGCCAATGCGCTCAACGCTACGGTCGCCGGCGGCACGGCACCGTACACGGTCGCCGGCTGCTCGGGGATCGTTACGGCTTCGATCTCGGCCCAAACGTTGACGGCCAGGCCCGCCGCGGCGGGTCAATGCACGCTTACCGTGTCCGACTCCGCCAACCACACGACGACGATCGCCGTCGCCGTCAACAGTTCGACGGCGACGAGTTCCGCGCTCGATAACCTTACCTTTCATCAGAACAACGGCCGCACGGGCTGGTATCAAGCCGAAACCGCGCTGACCGTCGCGAACGTCGCTTCGACCTCGTTCACGCGGCTCGCGACGCTCGCGGCGCCCTCGGGCGCGCAGGCGTTCGGGAAGGTGTACGCCCAACCGTTGTACGTGACGAACGAAACCGTCGGCAACGGCACGTCGCACAACCTCGTGATCGTCGCGACGGCGACCGATCAAGTCTACGCCTTCGACGATCAGACCATGAACGTCATCTGGTCGCGGAGCTTCATCAACGCGGCCAACAATATCACGCAGCAGAACTATCTTCAGACCGGGAACGGCGGCTGCCCCGACATGAGCCCGGACGTCGGCATCACCGGGACGCCCGTCATCGATCGCTCTCTCGACGAGATGTTCGTCGTGGTCAATACGACGGAGAGCGGCGTCTACCACATGCGCCTTCACGCGATCTCGCTCAAAACCGGGCTCGACGCGGTTACGCCGGTCGAAGTGAGCGCGACGGTCGCGCTTACCGGCGGCGGCACCGCATCGACGAGCGCGCAGTACAACTTCAACCGCAGCGGCTTGCTCGAAGCCAACGGCAGCATCTACGTGCCGCTGGCGACGCATTGCGACTTCCCCGCCAACGGTTCGCACGGCTGGGTGCTGGCGTACAGCACGAGCAATCTGCAAGCCAGCGGTAACATCCTCAATACCACCGACGGCGCGGGAAGCTACTATTTGGGTTCGCCCTGGATGGGCGGCTACGGGCCGGCGGCGGACGCGCAGGGCAATATCTACTTCGCAACCGGGAACGGTCCGTGGGACGGCGTGAGCGACTTCTCGATGTCGATCATGAAGGTGCCCGGTAATCTCGACTTGTCGAAGTCGACGTCGTTCACGCCGAATATGGAACTCGGCGACAGCAATGCCGACCAGGACCTCGGTTCGGGCGGCGTCATGCTGCTGCCGGACGGGCTCTCGAACGCCTACCCGCACTTACTGATCCAGGGCGGCAAGTGCGGCGTCGGCTCGGCGAACGGCGGCACGACGGGGTGTCAGAAATATATTCTCAACCGGGATAGCATGGGCGGCAAGACCGCGAACGACGCGGGAGCGCTTTGGCACGCGGATACGGGCGGCGGGCAATGGGGCGGACCCGCCTTCTTCCAGGATTCCGCGGGCACATCGCACGTCGTCTACGGAGACGGCAGCACCGCCTATCCGTTCACCGAATATAACCTGAACCTATCGCCGGTCTCGCTCTCCGTTCAGAGCTCGACGACGGTCCCCGCCGGGTGTCTCGAATGCCGCGATCAAGGCGGCCAGCCCATCGTCTCCTCGAACGGTACGACCGCGGGCACCGCGATCGCCTGGGTGCTGGGGACCCCCGGACCCAACGGCGGCAATCTGACGCTCTACGCCTTCGATGCGACGAACATGAGTCATATGCTGCAGGCCGTCACGCCCGGCACCTGGACGAGAGTCAGCGGCGCTTCGTACGTCGGTGAAGCGCTGACGACGCCGCTCGTGGCCAACGGAAAAGTTTACGTTCCGACCGACGGTTCGGTCGCCGTCTACGGCTTATAGGATGGTACCGATGTTCGCTTTCCGCCCCTTCACCTGCGCGCTCGCCGTCGCGGTATCGGCCGGCCTGGAGGCCGCCTCAGCGGCGCCGCGGCCGAACCCGCAACATGCGATCAGCCGCGGTGCGGTGACGCGAGTCCCGGCTCGCGCGCCGATCGTCAAGCCCGCGCACTGGCGCTTCGGAACGATCCAAACGCTCGGAGCCACGACGTTTACGATGCTGACGCGGACGGGACGCGTAATTACGGTCGACGATACGGTGCCGCTACAGAGCGGAATTTACTCGTTTCCGCTCTACGTCGGCAAAGCGATCGTCGTGGACGGTACTTTCGATAAGACGGGGACGATGCACGCGACCAATATCGTGCGCGCGGTTCGAATCGATCGCTTCACGCCGCCCGATCAAACGTAACGAGATTAGAGTCCGACGAGCCGAGCGTCGTCGGAAAGCGCCGCTTCGACGGTCGGGTAGACCGAAAACACGTCGAGTAGCCCCGTGATGCGCAGTAAGCGCAGGATCTGCCCTTCGTGGGTAACCAGACGCACCGCGCCGTCGTGCTCGGCGGCCCGTTTATGCGCCCCGATGAGGGCGCCCAAGCCCGTCGAATCGAGGAACTCCAACTGCGAGAGGTCGACGATGATCTCGTGCTTATCGCGATCGGCCGCTTCCATCAACGCCGCCCGCAGGCTCGGCGACGTGGCGATGTCGAGCGTGCCGCTCAACGCGAAAAGCTGAATCGCACCGTCGTTGGCGCTGGAAACGTCTATGCTTAGCGTATCTTGTGTCATGGCTTATCCCTCGTATTCGTGCCATTCGGCGATCGTTCCGTCCGCGAACGTCACAAAAGCGCAGCCCGGCCGCTCGCGCCAGGTCCCATCCTCGGCTTCGATTGCGAAGCGGTAGCGTACCGCCGCCCGCTCGCCCTCGACGAGCGTATCGTCGAGAAAGAACTCCCAGCGCGGACCGTCACGAAAAAACCGGGTGAAATGGCCGACGATCGCGTCGCGCCCGGTAAGCGGCGGCCGGCGCGCTTCGCGATACACGCCGTCGAGCGCGAAGTGCGCCCCGGATCGTAGCGCGTCCCCGAGCCGCCAAGCCGCAAAGACTCCGTCGAGCGCCTCACGCGGCGTCATGCGCCGCAGAGCTCTCTGGGGTGGCTGGATTCGAACCAACGAATGGAGGATTCAAAGTCCCCTGCCTTACCACTTGGCGACACCCCAATATGCCTTACAGGTGAAGGCTTTGCGCTCGATCGACCGTCCCGGTATGCCCTTGGAGCCCGGTTCGCACGAATTTGTCACAGAACCCCGAGCGAACCTTTTCGGAACGGACCCGGAGCGCCGGTGTTGCACGCTCCGGGGCTGGCGGGAAGTGCGGCGGAGCAAGCGTATTGCGGGTGCAGCTCCCGCCAAAGTACCGGTAACGCTTAGCGGCTCCCGGCGCCTCGTAAAAGTACTCCGGTTACGGCTAAGAATTTCGCGTCAACGCTCGTTAGGATCTCGGGGAGTCTGTGCTTGCAGAAATCGCGGCGTAGCGAATGTCGAACCGGCGCCGAGCTTACGGAGGCTGGGGGCGGCAAGAGCCCTCGTGGAGCCGAATCGCTGCGCCGCTTCGTGATCCTGCAATACGTCGGAATGCTGGCGCCCGTGTTGCTGTTTCCGGCCTTCGCTTCGCCGCTGCACGCAGCCTCGCAGCGTCACGACTACACGCTGTACGCGTTAACGGCCACGTACTTCGGCGTTATGGTGATCGTTTGTCTTACGGCGCTTCCGGTGTGGGCGGTCGTCGGTCTCAACTATCGTGTTGCGTTCGGAGTCGCGGCAATCGGGCTGATCGCTACGTCCGCGCCACAGCGGCCGTTGGCGCCGAACGCTTTCGAAAGGCCGGAGGTGATCGAGTTAACGGTCTTCACCGCGCTCAGCGTGTTCGCTCTCGTAGCGCTCGCCAACGGTCAACGTGCCGGTGGAAGGGAAGCGCTGGCGCTCCATCTGCCCTTCCGCGTCGGAACCTACCTGTGTCTGCAAGGTGGCGGGATCGGCTTCATAAATCGTCACCGGCGGGTTAAGGCGCAGCGGTTCGCCATCGATCTGGTCGGGCTGCAGAACGGCCGAAGGGCCCGCGGAATCGCTCCGTCCGATTTAGAGGCGTATGCGATTTATGGCCGGCCGGTAACGAGTCCCTGCGAAGGCACGGTTATCGCGGTAACGAGCGAGGTGACGGATGGACCGCCGGGCGCAGGAAACGCACGTTGCGGTCCGGCCGGAAACCACGTCGTCATCGCGTGTCGAGACTACCGGATCGTTTTGGCACACTTCAAGTACCGGTCGCTCACGGTCGACGTCGGCGATCGGCTCGTACCGGGCGACCCGATCGGGCTGGTAGGAAATTCCGGAAACTCAAGCGAGCCGCATCTGCACATCCATGCCGAGCGAGATGGGCTCGGCGTACCCATGCTCTTCGACGGCCGTATCGTCTATCGAAACGTCATCGTGAACGGCTCAGAGCCGTTGCGGGCCGCGCTTGCGCGGGGGCGGACAAATTCCCGTCCGGGAGCAAGACCCGGCTCGTGAAGAACCGTCGCACGTTTCTCATCGCTTCCGGTGCGGCGAGCGCCGCCTTGGTGCTCGCGCGGCACGACGAGCCGTCTGCCGCCCTCGCCGCGCCCGCGGCGAAGAGGCCGAGCGACGCGGCTCGCGCCGTGGCGGCTACCATGCGCCGCTTCGACCGCAGACTCACCGCCGAGGAGCTCGAAACCATCGCGCGCGGCATCGACGAGGCGACCGCCGCCGCTACGCCGTTGCGCTCGCGTCACGACTCGCTGCGCAACGGCGAAGAACCCGTCACCAGGTTCGCGGTGCCGAGCGATTGACGCCGGCCGATCTCGCGTTCTCCGACGTCGCGACGCTGCAGCGCCTCCTGACGAAACGCACCCTGTCGGCGCTCGAACTCACCGACGCGTATCTCGCCCGGCTGGAGCGCTACGGCCCCGCGTACAACGCCGTCGTGACGATCCTATACGAGCGCGCGCGCAGCGAAGCGAAGCGGGCGGACCGCGAACGCGCGGCCGGCAACGTGCGGGGGCCGCTGCACGGCATTCCGTACGGCGTCAAGGATCTGCTGGCGGCGCGCGGCGCGCCGACGACTTGGGGCGCGCAGCCGTATCGGGACCAAGTCTTCGACGCGGACGCTACCGCGGTCGAGCGCCTCGGTGCCGCGGGTGCGGTGTTGCTCGCGAAGCTCGCGATGGTCGAACTCGCGGGCGGGTTCGGCTATAACGATGCGGATGCGTCCTTCACCGGTCCCGGCCGTACGCCGTGGAATCGCGCCTTCTGGAGCGGCGGTTCGTCGAGCGGTTCGGCCGCGGCCGTCGCCGCGGGCCTCGTGCCGTTCGCGCTCGGCTCGGAGACCTCGGGCTCGATTCTGTTTCCTGCCGCGAGTTGCGGCGTGACCGGTTTGCGGCCGACGTACGGCCGCGTGAGCCGGCACGGCGCGTGGGCGCTCGCGTGGACGCTCGACAAACTCGGTCCGCTGGCGCGTTCGGCGGCGACGGCCGAGACCGTGCTGCGCGCGATC
>CAXUFI010000029.1:0-15952 GCA_964250245.1 uncultured bacterium | reverse complement strand
TGCTCATCCGCAGAGCATCCCTTGAGCAGCCGTATGAGCAGGGGCACGTTGCCGGGGCCGACCACGAAACTCCCGCCGCCGCCACCGCCGCCGCCAGTGAAGCTGTTGGCGCCGGCGCCGCCGACCAGAACGGTCAACGTCTCGGATTTGCTCAAGGTGAAGGTGCCCTCGACCACGGCGCCCAGGCCGGTGCCACCGCCACCGCCGCCCGCGGCAACAATGTCGTAGGTTCCGGCGGCCGGCGCCGTATACGTGTCGACCTTACCGTCGTAGGCGAAGGTCGTCGGAGCCGGCGTTGGCGTGGGGGTTGGCTTCGGCGTTGCAGTGGGTGCCGGGGTCGGCGATGCAGTCGGAGACGGTGAAGCGGGTGGTGGGGACGCCGTCCCGATCATGACCGTTACGCAAGCGAAATGCCACTGCGCGTCGAGAAAGCAAACGTCCGTACTTACCGGTTGCGTCGTATGCGGCGTAATCGTAAACGTCAGGCTTCCGCCGCTCCGATGTTTTTCGAACTGGATCGGCGGCGCTACGGTAGCAACCTTTAAATCGGCAGACCCTGCGACGACGATTGTGGCCTGCGATACCGAGACAACGACCTCTTGTGGCGAACTCGACGTGAACTGGAGCGTGCTCGGACTTACCGAAATGTTCGACTTGTCCAGTCGCGCTTGGGATCGCATACGAGTCGATTCATCGCCGCGAGCGAACGCCGCCGCATCCTCGGCCGTTGGCACAGCGCTCGTTGCCGACACGGTTTGCACCGATGCATTTGTCGCCGACGCAGCGGTCTGAGTCGATACCGGCGTCGTTGCTGCGAGCGGCACAATGCCCCCGGAGCCGCTCGGCGCAGTTCCTCCGCCCGAGCCACTACACCCAGCGAGCAATGCAGATACCGCGATGATCGAAGCGTAGTGCAAACGACGCGACATATCGACCTACTTTGCTAAAGCGGCGGCCCGCAGTTTAAATTCCTACGAGGACGCTTATGTCCTTCGGAATTATGAGGCTTAACTTGTCATTTTGCCTTGCCCCAGCAGTGTCAATTTATGATTAGATAGAAGTGACGAAGGCTCTGGACAGCAGCAAACTCGATTCGGCGTTAGCTGCCTGTTGAAGGCAATGGCATTCTCCGTGGGCTTAGCCGGCACGATTTTAGTGCAATTGTAGTGAGTCCGGGACGGGCACTCGCAAGCACCGCGAGACTCGTTAGTTCTGGGCCGTCATCTATTCACCAGCGTTTCCGGCATATTGGCACGGTCGCGCGAAATATTGGTCTATCCGCTTCTTGGGGCGTCGGCATCTCAAAATGGCCGAAAGGGACCCGTTTTGAGACTAAGGCGCGCGGCCTTAAGACCGGGCCGTACGCACCTCGGCGACCTCGCCGAACCAGTAAGCCGCAGTCACGCCACCGTCCATTAAGAAGTTGCTGCCGGTGATGAAGCCGCCGTCAGAGCCGAGCAGCAGCGCCGCCACGTTAGCGACTTCGTCCGGCGTGCCGGCGCGCTTTGCCGAAGAGCCGTCGATCATCCGGCGGTAGCCCTCGCCGCGGGGACCGCTCAGTTCGTCCTTCGCAAGAGGCGTCATGATAATCCCCGGGCTGATCGTATTCACGCGCGCGCCGCGCTTGCCCACCGCACGGCTTCAGCCGTCACGCGAAGCGAATTGCCACGTTTGGACACCTGGTACGCATGGAGCGAGTCAGTAATTTGATCAAGTTGCAGAAAAGGCAGCGCGAGTAGATCGTCCGACGGCGTCGTCCCAAGCGCGCGTTCTGCTCAACGGTTAGCGGTGGAAGGCGATGACCCGACTGAGACGAGATGACGACGCCGGATCCGCCGCGCGCGACGACGTTCCCCAATTCTTCGAGTACGAGCGCCGTGCCTCCCCACGCCGACACGGCGAGCGATGGCTTGCCCGATCTGCCCCGGACCGATGACGACGACGACGTCCATTACGCCACCTTCAACAGCGTCTTGACCGCACGACGCTCGTCCATCGCGCGGTAACCTTCCGCGACGTCGGCGAGCGGCAACGACAAATCAAAGACTTTTCCGGGCGTGATCGCTCGCCGCAAAACGAGGTCTATCAAGTGCGGCAAGAAGCGGCGAACCGGAGCCGGTCCGCCCTGCAGGCTCGCCTGTTTCCAAAACAGTGACTCGGCGTCGAGCGAGACGTCATGCGGCACGCCGACGAAGCCGACGGATCCGCCGGGACGGACGCTTTGTAACGCCTGCGTCATGGCCTCTTGGGTGCCGACGCATTCCAGCACGGAATCTGCGCCGACGCCCTTCGTTAGTTCTTTGATCCGCGTAATGCCCGCGTCGCCACGTTCCGATACGATCTCCGTCGCACCGAAGTATAGCGCAAAATCTTGTCGAGTTTTGTGACGGCTCATCGCGATGATATGCTCCGCGCGCATCTGCTTTGCGGCGAGCACGCCCATAAGTCCGACCGCGCCGTCGCCGACGACGACCACCGTCGAACCCGGCCGGACGCGAGCGGCGTCGGCTGCGTACCAGCCGGTGCCGAGAACGTCGGAGACCGCAAGTAAATCGGGAATGAGTTCGTCTTGCGGCACCTCGGGAGTGGCAAGCAACGTGCCGTCGGCGAGCGGGACGCGGGCATACGGGGCCTGCGCTCCGACCATGAATTCGAGTTGCTCGCACGACGATTGAAAGCCCGAGCGGCAATGCGGACACGTATTGTCGGAGATGCAAAACGAGCCGACGACGAATTGGCCCGAACGCACCGAGGTCACCGCGCTACCGACTTCTTCGACGATGCCGCAATATTCGTGGCCCATCGCTCGTGGCGACGTGATTTCGTTCAAGCCGCGATAGGGCCACAGATCGGACCCACAGATGCAGCTCGCCGAAAGCCGAATGATGGCGTCGGTCGGATGGACGATCTTCGGCTCGGGGACGTCTTCACATCGCACGTCGCCCGCGCCGTGGAGTACGGTTCCTAACATCTAATTATTCCTCGAATAGTCGTTTGAAATGCGGAGCGAAAGAAACTACGCCGCATCGTCGCCGGCGAAATACTGCTGGTCCGTGACGTGCTCCAGCCACTCGACGGATTTGCCGTCGAGTGCCTCGGCGATTGCGACGTGGGTGCACGAGGTCTTCCGGGTCGCGCCGTGCCCATGCCGCACGTTCGGCGGACACTGCACGACGTCGCCCGGATACATCACTTCGACCGGCCCGTTCTGTTGCTGCGTCCAACCGACACCGGAAGTGACGATGAGGACTTGCCCGGCGGATGCGTGTGCCACGCACTACGTGCGCCGGGTTCGAACGTAACGATGGCTCCGGCGACGCGGCCGGGCGCGAGCGCCGCGAACGGCGTCTCGACGCGCACGTTGCCGGTAAAGTTCACGGCCGGACCCTTTGCCGCCGCGTTCGAGCCGTTACGAGCGATCGGCACGACTACGCCTCCCGGCCTTTCGTGACGTCGTCGACGGCGCGCAAGCCGTTGAGCATGCGCGGATAGCCGATGAACGGCAGCAACTGCGTCAGCACGTCGATGAGCCGTTGCCGATCGTTGCCGACGCGAACGTTGGCCGCTGCGTGTGCTTTGACTTGCGCGTCACAGCCGCCGAGCGTGACGAGCATGCTGAAGGTCAGCAATTCGCGCGTCGGCACGTCGAGGCCGCTGCGAGTGAGGTAGTCGCCGAAGCAGTTCGCCGAGAGAAGCCGCTGCAGATGCTGCTCGTCCGCCGGCGCTTCGTCGTACAGTTTTCGTACCGTTTCCGTTCCGACGATGCGCTCTTGGACCGCGCGGCCCCGCTCGTAGCGGGTTTCGGGAGTGGTCGTCGCTTGAGCGGGCAACGGCAGAGCGATGCCGCGCGCGCTTAGGGCGTCGTTCGTCGCGTGCAAGAATTCGTAGACGCGAGCCATGCCGACGTACGGTACGGCCTGGTACGCGATCTCCTTAACTTCGACGGGCGTCACGCCCGCTTCGAGCGCGGCCCCGAGTATGACGGCGTACTCGCGCACGCTTTGCGCCGCGATGAGCGACGCAAGCTGCGTCATCAGCCGTGTGCGAACGTCTAAGGAGCCGTGGGCGAGAATTTCGTCAAACGCGAAGTTGTCGAAAATCTCGATTAGTTCCGGATCGGTGACGGCGAGTGTCGAGGTGTGATTCGGGAAGAGTCGCTCGTGGTTCGTTCGCGCGACCGCAGATGGCGGCATGATCGTTCGGTCTCCCTCCAGGACGTCAGCGGTTGATGAGCTGCTGAAGATGCTTGGGATAGCGCTCGCCCTGCACGGTAATGGCGGAGAGCGCGCGTTCGATATGCGCGAGATCGTCGGACGTTAATTGCAGCGCTGCCGCCGCGACGTTTTCTTCGAGTCGCGCTCGTTTGGTCGTGCCCGGAATCGGCGACATCCACGGCTTCTGCGCGAGAATCCACGCGAGCGCGATCTGCGCGGGCGTCGCGCCCTTACCGGATGCGATACGACGCAACTCATCGACGAGCGCGAGATTCGCCTTGCGAGCGTCCGCGTCGAACCGCGGAACGAGGCTGCGAAAATCGTCCGAGCCGAACTGCGTTTTGTCGTCGATGGCACCGGTGAGAAAGCCCTTGCCGAGCGGACTGAACGGAACGAAGCCGATGCCGAGTTCCTCGAGCGCAGGCAGCACCTCGGTCTCGGGTTCGCGCCACCATAGCGAGTATTCGCTCTGCAGCGCCGTCACCGGCTGTACGGCGTGCGCGCGGCGAATCGTCGCTGCGCCCGCTTCCGAAAGACCGAAGTGCAGGACCTTGCCCTCGGCAATGAGGTCGCGTACGGTCCCGGCAACTTCCTCGATCGGCACCTTAGGATCGACGCGATGCTGATAGAAGAGATCGATGCGATCGGTCTTGAGGCGCGCGAGCGACGCCTCGGCGACGGCGCGAATATTCTCCGGCCGGCTATCGAGGCCGTCGGCCGTTTTACCGCGGACGAAGCCGAACTTCGTCGCGATAACGACCGTGTCGCGTACCGGGCGCAGCGCTTCGCCGACGAGTTCTTCGTTCGCGAAGGGTCCGTAGGCTTCGGCGGTGTCGAAGAACGTGACGCCGAGATCCGCGGCGGAACGGAGCAGAGCGACGGCAGCTCCCTTCTCCATGGCGGGTCCATACGAAAAACTGAGTCCCATGCAGCCCATCCCGATCGCCGAGACTTCGAGCGGACGGTGCTTACCAAGTGTGCGTATTTCCATGCCATGAAGCGTACGCCGCGAGTTGGGCCACAGGAAGCCCCCCGCTAACGGTTACACTGGCAGTGTAAGGATGAGCGAAGACGAGCGGCGAGATGATTTGCGACGCTTCCTGCGCGAACGGCGCGCACGGATCACGCCGGAGGAGGCCGGGTTACCGGCCGGACGGCGGCGGCGCGTTCCTGGTCTCCGCCGCGAGGAAGTCGCCACGATCGCCGGCATCGGGCTTTCATGGTACACCTCACTGGAAAATGGCGATGCCCGGAACGTTTCGGCGACGACGGTCACCGCCGTCGCCGAAGCGCTTCGGCTCGATGAGTCCGAGCGGCAGCATCTAAGGGCCCTCGTCGGTTTACCGCGCACGGCTGAACGACCGGCCGCTCCGGAGACACTCGTTCTTCCGACGGTCGATGCCATCGCGTTCCCGGCGTATCTCATCACCGCAATGTGGCAGGTCACGGCCTGCAACGCCGCCTTCCGGTGGCTCTGGCGTGTCGACGACGACGTCCCGTTCAACGCCGTCGAGCGCCTCTTTCTGGACGAGCGCGCACGAGCGTTGCACGGAGACCGATTCGAACAGAACATCGAACCGGTCATCGCCATGTTACAGGCCAGCATCGGTCACTATCCCAACGCCAGGCCACTGCGAGATCTCCGCGACCGGGTGATCGCCGATCCGCTGTTGCACCGGATCTGGAGCGCACATGAGATCGCTAGTCCGCTGCTTCCAAGCTCCTGCACGATCATATCGTCAGCTGGACTATTTACCTATGAGACGCTAACGCTATTGATCTCAAACGTCGTGGCGCTCGTTGTTCAAGTTCCCGACGAGCTGAGCCGCGGACGTTTGCAGCGGCTGACATCATAGAGCGTGTCCAAACGGTTTTAGGCTATCTCGAAGCCCACCCTCTTAGGGTGACTTGCCAACCCTTACGCGAAGCCGCTTTCCATGACCCAAAAGTCTGTACCAGAACGATTTGCCAAAAAGCGCGCAGCTAGGGAGGCGCAGGAGCGCGGTTCCGTTCGTTCGAGATACATAGAACCTGAGACGGCGGAACCCCGGCTTGTCGGCTATGCGCGCGTTTCTACCGACGAACAAACAACCCGCCTGCAGCTTGATGCGCTCAAGGCCGCCGGTTGCGAGCGAATCTTTCAGGATAAGCTCGGTGGCGCACTGCGCTCGCGTCCACCAATGGATCACGCACTCGCCTATCTGCGTGCCGGCGACGCTCTCATCGTGTGGAAACTAGATCGGCTCGGACGCTCGTTGCGTAATCTACTTGAAATCGCCGAGACGCTCCACGAGCGCAACATCGCGCTGCGATCGCTGACCGAGCACATCGACACGGCGACTGCCGCCGGCAAGATAATGTATCGATCCTGGGCGCAGTGTAGCACGCATCGTGCGGGTTGGACGCTCGACGCTCTATCGGGCGTTCGTAATACCGTAATTTAATCGTCCGTTCCAGCAGGCTTTAAGGCCAGCGTCCGGCAACGGCTGCGCGGCTTCGCGCAAATTTTTACAAAAACGGGCCGCCTCTTGCCGGAGGCGAGCCACCGTCATCCTGTAGCGGGAACACTGATCACAGAGATTGCACTTTCGGCCTGCGCCTAGTGGAGCGGGCGCTGACGCCGTGTATGTTGCTTAGCGCGGTCGTGCCGGTGCGCCCTGTAAAGCGCAGCAATCGCCGTTAAGTCGATGCTTCGTAGTAAAGCTTCGGCGCGCCTTCGGAACGGCCACGCTACGCTATGCTATGCTACGTTACGTGATGCTTCACTACGGCTTATGATTCGTCGCAGCGAGCCACGACGTCGCGAGCGCCGCGGGATCGAGCGCCGGCGGCAGACCCAGCTGTCCGGCGAGTTCGAGTACGTCCGGTCGTTCCACGCCGGCGCCGTGCAGGAGCGCCGCGTCGGTAAAGAAGTCGAGCGTCGGCCGGTCGACGATGAGGCGGCCTCGCGCTAACGCGAGCACCCGGCTCGCGCGACGCGCGACGAAATCCATGTCGTGGCACACGAGAAGAACGCTCGTGCCGCGCGCCGCCTCTTCGGCGACGATCGCTTCCAGCCGGCGCAGGGCGAGCGCGTCCAAACCGCGTTGCGCCTCGTCGAGCAAGAGCACCGGCGGCCGCATGGCGAGCACCGAGCTGAGCGCCACGAAACGCAGCGCGGCCTGATCGAGGTCGAGCGGGTGCGACTGCGCGAGCGCACCGAGCCCGACGCGGTCGAGCGTCTCGATGACGCGCTGCTTGAGCGCGTGCTCGCGCAATCCGAGTTGCCGCGGTCCGAACGCAATCTCATCGAAGACGGTCGCGTTAAAGATTTGCTGTTCCGGCGCCTGAAAGACCGTGCCGATGTGGCGCGCCAGCCGGTCGACGGACGTGGCGCGCGTATCGTGACCGTTCACGGTTACGCGGCCGGACGCCGGCAAGAGCAACCCGTTGAGGAGTCGCAGCAGCGTGCTCTTGCCGGCGCCGTTGCGGCCGACGATCGCGACGACGTCGCCGGCCGCAACCGAAAAGCCGACCTCGGCGAGGACGGGCGGAGCGTCCGGATAGGCGAACGCGACGTTATCGACGGAGAGCACGTGCCGCCTCCGCGAAGGCGGGAGCGGCTTGCACGAGCGTTTGCGGCAACGCTGCGTCCGCCGGCCATGCTCCGGCCGCGCGAACCCGGCTCGCAGCTTCGGCCACGCCCGTGCGTCCGAGCATAGCCGTACAGAGCGGCTGTTCGAGAACGTGCTGCGCGGAGCCGTCGGCAACGATTGCGCCGCCCGCGAGCAGCATGAAGCGCTCGGCGAAGGCCAGACACGGGCGCAGTGCGACTTCGCACACGATCACCGTCAACGTTTTCGGTAGCGCCTCGAGTTGCTCGAGAAAAGCGTCTCGCGATTCGGGATCGAGGTTCGACGTCGGTTCGTCGAGCACGAGCACGCGCGGCTGCATCGCCAAGGCGGCGGCGATGGAGAGCCGCTGCTGTTCGCCGCCGGAGAGCGTGAACGGGTCGCGCTCCGCGAGCCGCTCGAGATTACAGACGTGCAGCGCTCGCGCGACGCGAGCGCGCACGTCCGCCGCGGGCAGCCCGAGATTGCAAGGCCCGAAAGCGATCTCGTCGGCGACCGTAAACGCCGCACCGCTGAGCTGCTGGGACGGCACTTGCCCGACGAATTGCACGGCCGTCGCGCGTTCCCAGGCGGGCCAGGTCTCCCAGGGGCGCCCGTCCACGCAAACTCGCCCGCGTTCGGGACGGATGACGCCCTCCGGGAGGAGGCCCGCCAGAAAGCGCGCGAGGGTCGTCTTGCCGCCGCCGTTGGGCGCGAGGATCGCTACGCGTTCGCCTTCGCTGACGGTGGTCGAGAGGTTGTCGAGCACGAGTCCGGCCGAACTCGGGTAGCGGAAACATAAGCCCTCGACGGCGATCAGCGCCACGGTAATAAAAAGCCGAGTTGCAGGACCGCGATGCTCAGGACGGCGCGCCGGAGCCACACTTGGCCGTTGCTGTCGGGCGGCGCGTCGAGCACGGTCCGGCGCTTCCCGGAACGAAAGGCTCGGCCGCTCAAAACCAGGACGCGATGATCGAGGTCGGTCAGCGCGAGCGTGATGAGCGGAATAAGCAATACCGGCACGGCCAGGATCCGGGCCCGCCAATTGCTCGTGAGGTCGAGGCCGCGAGCGCGCTGCGCGTCGCGAATGTCGCGCGCGCGACCCGACAGCGGCTCGAGTAAGAGCAGCGGGCTCGCGAGCAGATAACTCAGACCCGGCGACACGCCGCGCGCGTCGAGCGATCTCAACATCGCGCCGGGATGCGTCGTGGTGACGAAGAGCAGCGAGCCCGTCAGCACGGCCGCGATGCGGCAGAGGATCGTCGCCGCGAAAAGCAAGCCGTGCGGACTCACCTTGAGCGGGCCGAACGCCCGGCCGTCCGGGCCCGCTATCAGCAACCCGTGAACGACGGCGAGCGCGACCGCGAGCGGCGTCAGCGTGATGAGCGCGCGTTGCAGCACGCGCGGCCCGACGCCCGACGCGAAGGCGCAGGCGATGCCGGCGAGCGTCACGAGCGCCGTGCCGGCGACCGGAAGCACCGCCGTCGCGGAGAGCACCCAAAGCAGACCGACCAGTTTCGTAAACGGATTCGCGCGATGCAGCGCGCCGTCGCCCGGCACGAACAAGAGCGCCTTGCCGGTCCGGCGCGCGGTCATCCGACCGCCGTCACGCATCGAGCCTCATCGCCGCTGCGGCCGGGGTAAATCCAAATGATCGCGCAGGGTCGTGCCGGTGTACTCGGCTCGAAATAGGCCGCGTTCTTGTAAGAGCGGCACGACGCCGTCGACGAACTCGTCGAAGCCGCCCGGAAAGTACGGCGGCATGATGTTGAAGCCGTCGGCCGCTCCGGAGACGAACCAGTGCGCGAGCGTGTCGGCGACGGTTTCGTACGAGCCGCAAAGGACCCAATGGCCGCGCGCGGCCGCCGTCAAATCGTACAGGTCGCGAAGCGTCATGTGCTCGCGCCGCGCCTTGCCGAGCATGACCCGCGCGAAGCTGTGATACGAGTCCGAGATGGCGAGCTCGGGCACCGGCGCATCGAGATCGTACGCGCGCATGTCGGTACCCAGCCGCTCCGATAACATGGCGAGCGCGTTCGTCGAGCTTACGAAGCTCTGCAGCGTTCGTAAGATGTCGAAGGCTTCACGGTCGGTGCGAGCGACGACCGGCATCACGCCGGGCAGCAACGTGACGTCCGCGGGCCGGCGGCCGTACTCGGGCAACAGCGCCTTGAAATCCGCATACTGCCGCCGCGCCTCGTCGAGATCTTGCACGACGGAGAACACGACGTCGGCGGTGCGCGCCGCGAGGCGCTGCCCCGGCAGCGAACCGCCGGCCTGCAGCACGACGGGCTGTCCCTGCGGCGAGCGCGCGATGTTGAGCGGTCCCTTCACGGCAAAATACTGCCCGGCGTGATCGAGCGGCCGGATTTTCGCCGGGTCGATGTAAAGCCCCGTGTCGCGCCGGGCGACGAGGGCGCCGTCGTCCCAGCAATCCCAGAGGCCTTTCACGACGTCGATGAATTCGCTCGCGATCGCGTAGCGCTCGTCGTGCGCGGGATGCTCGCGGCCGAAATTCGCCGCCGACGTCGCGTTCGCGGTCGTCACGGCGTTCCATGCGGCGCGGCCGCGGCTGATGTGGTCGAGCGACGCGAACGCGCGCGCGACGCTGAACGGATCGCCGTACGTCGTCGAAGCGGTCGCGCCGAGCCCGATCCGGCTCGTGCTCATCGCCAGGGCCGCGAGCATCGTCAGCGGTTCGAGCCGCGCGGTGTACGACGGGTGCGCCGCCGGATCGGCGTAGAGGTTATCGCCCATGAAGATGAGATCGAACTTCCCGCGCTCCGCGGTCTTCCCGATCCGCTCGACCTGCGCGATGTCTTGAAAGTCGTCGCTCGCGCCGGGATAGCGCCAGCCGGCGATGTGGCTCCCCGTGCCGAGAATGAACAGCCCGAGGTGCATCCGCGCCGTCAACGCCGCGCCGTCAACGCCGCGCCGTCACGTTAACACCGAGACGAGCATGTCCGCGAACGCGCGCGTGTCGGCCCTTCGGATCACGCGCGCATTGGCTTCGCGATCGGGCCAGCCTTCGACCAGATGCGGCGGGTAGACGCTCGAGGCGCCGCGCGCGAGGCCGGCCGCGATCTCGACGTCCACCACCGCCTCGGCGTGCTCGAGAATGAGCCGCTCGTCGATGATGCAGGCGCACGTCAACGAGTCGGGATGCGTACTGATCGTCTTCCCGTAGCGCTCCAGGGCGCGAGCGCGCGGCACGCGCGAAACGGTCATGAAAAAACGCGAGAGCGGCGTGCCGAGCCGCTCGATGCGAGCGACATCTTGCCCGGAGATGGAGCCGGATTTGAGCGTCAGCGTCCAGGTGGATAGCGTGATGCGAAACCCGGCTTCGAAAACGATCTTCGCCGCCTCCGGATCGATGAAGAAATTGAACTCGGCCGCCGGCGTGACGTTGCCGACGTCGTTGTCGGTGCCGCCCATGATCCACAGATGTTTGACGGCCCGCGCGATCCGCGGCTCTTTGAGATACGCGAGCGCGATGTTGGTGAGCGGCGCTTGCGCGAGGATCGAGATCTCGCCCGGATTATCCATAACGAGCGCGACGATCGCATCGACGGCATGCGTCTGCTGCGGCCGCTGCTTCGCGCGCGGGAAGCCCGCTTCGCTCATCCCGTCGTCGCCGTGCATCGTCGCGGCCTGCCAGCGTCCGAGGATCGGCCGCGCGCTGCCGAGGTACACGGGGACGTCACCGCCGCGGCCGGCCACCTCGATCGTATAGAGCGCGTTCTCGACTTGCTGCTCGAAGGCGACGTTGCCGTTACAGATCGTCACGGCTTCGAGCGCGACGCCGGGGTGGCGCAGCGCGAGCAAGAGCGAGAACGCATCGTCGCCCGCGGTATCGGTATCGATCAGCAAACGCAGCGGCACGTTACGCGCGAGCCTCGAGCGCGGGCCGGCGCTCGTGCCAGCCGGTAACGCGCTGATAGGCATGCGCCGCCTGCAAGAGCAGGCTTTCGGAGAACGGTTTGCCGGCGAATTGAATACCGAGCGGGATCCCCGCCGCCGTCTCGCCGCACGGCAGCGCGATCGCCGGATAGCCGCAGACGTCGAACGGGGCCGTGAACGGACCGATGGCCAGGATCGCGGCGGGGTCTTCGCCGAGCGCCGCCATAGCGGCGAGGCTCGGCCCCTCGAGCGGCGTCACCGGGAGCACGAGCAAGTCGATCGCCGAGAACAGTTGGGCGACGCGGCCGGTGAACTCGCGCCGGTCGCGGAGCGCCTCGGCGAGTTGCAAGCCGGTCACGCCGCCGCCGCGCGCCAGGAGCGCCGCGAACCGCTCGCCGTATTCGCTCCGGCGCGCGGGGTACGTCGCCCGATGCGCGAGCGCCGCTTCGGCCGCGCATTGCACGGCCCACCCTTTGAGGACGGCGCCGGTGTCGGGAAATTCGACCGGCACGACCTCCGCACCGCACCCCTTCATCGTGGCCGCGACCGCTTCGAGCGACTCGCAAACGGCATCGGTCGCGCCTCCGGCCCGCACGAACGCCCGGTCGATGCCGATCCGCCGCCCGGCGACGCCGCGGTCGATCTCCGCAAAATAGTCGGGCACCGGCTGCAACGCCGCGGTCGGATCTTGCGTATCCGCGCCGGCGATCGCTCCGAGGAGGACCGCCGCATCGGCGGCGTTGCGCGCCATCGGTCCGACGTGATCGAGCGAATCGGCGAGCGGGAACACCCCGTACCGGCTGACGCGCCCGTAGGTCGGTTTGAGGCCGACGAGCCCGCAGCACGCCGACGGCAAGCGGATCGACCCGCCCGTGTCGGTGCCGAGCGTCCCGTAACAGAGCCCGGCCGTCGTCGCTACTGCCGAGCCGCTCGAGGACGTACCGGTCCAGTACGCCGCGCCGAACGGATTGACGGGCGGCACGACGGAGGGATGATGGTCCGCGTAGACCCCCTCGGTCAGCGTGTGCTTCCCCAACAGCACGGCGCCGGCCGCGCGGAGGCGCCGCGTCGGGGTCGATTCGTACGGCGCTTGCCGGCCGGCGTACATCGGGCTGCCGCAGCCCGTCGGCATGTCCGTCGTATAGAAGACGTCTTTGACGGCGAGCGGGATGCCGTGCAAGGGACCGCGCCGGCGGCCTCGCTCGATCTCGGCCGTCGCTACGGCGGCACTCCTTCGCGCGCTCTCCACGGCGACCGCGGCATAGCTATGCAGGTAGGTATCGAAGCGCGCGATCCGCTCGAGCATAAGCTCGGTGAGCTCGCTCGGCGAGACCGTTCCGTTCGCTATTTGCGGTGAGAGCGTGGTGAAAGCGGAAGTCCAAAGTGCTGCGCCCATATCGTCGTTCTGTAAGCTCGGAGAACGGTCGGCCGTGAGAGCGTCCCCACCGTGAATACCATAACCAACGATCGTTATACAAGGAATGGACTTTTGGATAATGAATCACGGCCGTCGCACGTTATTCGGGTGCGGAAGGAGCGAGCCGAATGTCTGTAACGAGAGTGCCGCTGCGCTCCGTCGCCGCGCACGTCGCGCGCGATGAAGCGGAGTTGCGGGTCGAACTCGCGGCGTGTTACCGCCTCGTGGCGCACTTCGGTCTCGACGACCTTATTTACAATCACATCTCGGTGCGGCTTCCCGGTCCCGAACATCACTTTCTCATCAATCCGTACGGCCTGCTCTTCTCCGAAGTTACCGCTTCGTGTTTCGTCAAGATCGATACGGACGGCAACGCCGTCGAAGCGACGGCCTATGACGTCAACCGCGCCGGTTTCGTCATTCACAGTGCGATTCATAGCGGACGCGCGGACGCGATCTGCGTCGTGCACACGCATTCGGAGGCGGCCACCGCGATCTCCGCGCTCGATTGCGGCTTATTGCCGATCAGCCAATTCGCGATGCGGTATCAAGGCCGGATCGGCTTTCACGATTACGAGGGCGTGGCCATCGACGTGGACGAGCGGCAGCGCCTCATCGCCGCGCTCGGTCCGCACGACACGCTCGTGCTCCGCAATCACGGCGTGCTGACCGTCGGCCGGACGATCCCCGAGGCTTTCATGCTGACGTACTACTTCGAGAAGGCGGCGCGCGTGCAGCTTGCGGCGCAGGCCGCGGCTGCGAGCGGAGCACGGTTGCACCTCCCGCCGCAGGACGTCAGCGGCAAGGCTTCGAGGCAATTCAACGAAGGCCATGGCGACATTGCGCCGCCGGGGACACGTGAATGGCCCGCGTTTATGCGCTTGCTCGATCGCCTCGATCCGACGTTTCGCAACTAGGGTGCTCTGAGGGAGCGTAATGCGAAGGGCTAACAAGCAGAGCGTCGCCGGCCGTATGAAGCGCGCGGCGGCCGGGCCACGTCCGCGGTCCGACGCGCGGGATCTCGCACTGATGCCGGCCGCGCAGGAAGACGGCGAGCGTTCCCGGACGGGTACGCTGTCGGCCGAGTTACGCAGCGCGCTCGAGGAGATGATCTTAAGCGGCGAGCTTCGGCCGGGCGAGCGCCTCGACGAAGCGGAACTCGCGGCGCGCTTCAAGGTGTCGCGAACGCCCGTGCGCGAGGCGTTGAAGGCGCTCGTGGCGACCGGTCTGCTCGAACTCAAGAGCCGGCAGGGCGTCACCGTCGCGACCATCTCGATTCCGATCTTGCTCGAGATGTTTCAGTTGATGGCGGCGCTCGAGGGCTTATGCGCGCGCTCGGCCGCACGCCGCGCGACCGGAGCCGAGAAGGCCGCGCTGCGCGCCATCCATCTCCGGCTCGTCGAAGCGCTGGAAACGAGCGACCCGAACCGCTTCTACGCGATCAATCAGGAATTTCACGATTTACTCTACGAAGCCGCGCACACGCATTTCCTCGCCGGCCAAACGCGGGCGCTGCGTAAACGCGTGAGCGCCTATCGCCGTTACGTCACCTATCAACCGGGGCGCATGGCGGCGACGATCGGCGAACACGAACGCATCCTCGCGGCGCTCGACCGGGCCGACGCGGATGCGGCCTTCAACGCGGCGAGCGAGCACGTCAATCTTCTCGGTGACGATATGGCCGATTTCATCGCTTCCCTGCCGCCGGCCCTTACCAACGCCTCGTAACGGCGCGCGCGCGTCAATCGCTCGCCGGTAACAGCCGCGCGAAGATGCCGCTCACGAGCGCGTTGAAACGGGCCGGTGCTTCGAGCATCGGGAAGTGACCGACGCCGGCCATGGCGTGCACGGTCAGCCGCTCGAGCCGCAACGCCTCCGGCAGCGCGAGCGCGGCTGAATTAATCGTCTCGACCGGACAGGAGACGCGCGACCATCGCGCGGCGATGTCCCACGCAAGCAACCCCTCGAGAACGGCGAGCGCGACCGGGCGATCGGTGCGGCTCATCGCCGTCGCGATCCAGGCGGCCGTCCGGCCGTCGGTATACGGGGCCGTGATGCGCGCGATCATCGCAGCGACCGCTCCCGGAAAATCCGCCCGAAACGGCCGTAACCGCTCCGCGATCTCGGGCGCGGGGCGGCTCCGATAGAACGCGGCATCGGTAAAGGTGTCGACCCCGAGCACCAGCCGGCAGCGCCGGCCGACGCGCAGCGCCGTCTCGAGCGCGACCGCGCCTCCCAGTGAGTGACCGACGAGCGCCAACCGCTCGGCGCCCGCCGCGTCGACGACGGCTTCCATATCGCGGGCAAACGACTCGATCGACCAAGCTCGACGCTGCGCGACTCGCGCGAGCGAGCAGCCGTGGCCCGCAAGGTCGACCGCGACGACGCGATAGGGCAGCGCGGCCAACATCGCCGCTTGCCGCTGCCAGAACTCCTGATTGCAACTCCAGCCATGAATGAGAACGACGGTCGTGGCGCCCGTGCCGCCGAGGCGATAGTGAAGCGGAAGACCGTCGACCGACGTTATGGTCCGGGGACGCATGGCGTAAACACCCAACACCTCAATCTCCGTGGGCCGGCTGCACACGGCGTCGCCCGCAGACCGGCGGCTTCAACATATGGTAGACGAACTTTTTCTTGTTGCATACAAAAAGAGTAGTTTCGTAGACAACGATTGGGCAATTGTCGATACAACCGCCGTCGGAGAGTGGCTTTAATGAAGTAACGGCTCGGAAGCCGTCCGGGCAGACCCGTGAGAAGGGGTTGAATGTTTCCGTTTATTTCACGGCCGGCTTCGTGCGTGGTCGCCGTCGTCATTGCCGTCGCGGCCT
>CAXUFI010000028.1:0-16056 GCA_964250245.1 uncultured bacterium | reverse complement strand
GACGCAGGGCGTCGGCGAGCGCATCGTGCGCGAAGGCCGCGACCGCGGCCGCGACGGGTTGCGGCGACCGTCCGTCGACGGCGAGCAGGCCGAGCGAAGCGCGGACGTCGTACGCGCCGAGCGGCAGCGAGTCGATCCCCAAATCGTCATCGTGCAGAAGCAGAACCGCGGCGCCGCGCGCCTCGGGCCGCACGTCTAACTGTGGCAACGGCGAAGCGGGATAAGCCGGGCCGCTGAGCGCCGGGGCGCTCGCGCCCAGCCGCTCGCCCGTGTCGAGCCGGCCGTCCGTATAGCGGCGGATGTTATCGCGCCGCGCGAGATAGGTCTTTCCTTTCGTATGTAGGCCCGCCACCCAGCGCCAAGAAAGCGTATTGGAGGCTTGATCGCCGCAAAGCAGGTGGCGCATGAAGAAGTCGGCGCCGAGCTCCCACGGCAAGCGCAGCGTAAACATCCAGATACTCGCGAACCACATGCGAGCGTGATTGTGAAGGTAACCGGTCGCCGGTAATTCGCGCGCCCACGAATCGAAAGCTTCGATTCCGGTTTCGCCGGCGACCGCGCGCTCGTACAGTGCGGCTCGTTCCCGATCGTGCCGCAGTTCGTCGCCGCGCGTCTCGACGTCGCGAAGATAATCGTGCCAAACGGCCGGATGCGCTTCGAGCCAGCCCTTCCAATACGTTCGCCAAAAGACTTCTTGTACGAATTTCGTCGCGCTCGTCAGCCGGAAGCGCTCGAGCACGGCACGCACCACTTCTTCTTCGGTGATGAGGCGACTGCGCAGGAAGGGCGCGAGGGTCGAGACGTTCGTGCGGTCTGCCGGTCCGCGATCGTAATTCCGCGTGTCGGCATAGTCGCGGCCCGCGTGAGGCAGGAACGCGGCCAGTCGCGCGAGCGCTTCCTGGCGGGTGGCGACGTTGAGCGTTTGCACATCCGCGTTAGACGCCGCGGAGAGCGTACCTCAGCGCGCGGCCGGCGGCGACGGCGCGCCGCCACGCGGCAACCAACGCTCGAGCATCGATTGCAAGCCCGCTAGCGTGGAGGGCTTCGCCATGTAATCGTCCATGCCCGCGGCCAAGCACTCTTCGCGATCTTCGGTTTGCGCGTTGGCCGTAATGGCGACGATGGGGATCCGCGAGGACGCGGCTGCGGCCTGTCTACGTATTTCTCTGGTCGCGTCCAGGCCGTCCATTACCGGCATATGACAGTCCATGAATACGATATCGAAGCGATCGCCTTCGACCGCCGCCACCGCCTCGCGGCCGTTGGCGACCAGCGTGACGCCAAAACCGAGCCGTGAAAACTGCTTTATGGCGAGAAGGGCGTTGGTGGCATTGTCTTCAGCGAGTAAGAGCTTCTCGTTCCGCGGACTCACCGGCACGTGCGTAACGAGCGGCTCCGCGAGCGCCTCGCCGCGGACGGCTCCTTTGCCGGTAGAAAACGGAATCGCGAACCAAAACGATGAGCCCGACGATACCGTCTTATCGAAACCGATTTCGCCGCCCATCAGTTCGACGAGTTGTTTGCAGATCGCCAGACCCAGTCCGGTCCCGCCGAATTTCCGGGTCGTCGAATCGTCAAGCTGCGAGAACGGCTGAAAGAGCCGGTCTTGTAAATCCTCGGCGATGCCGACGCCGGAGTCGACGACGGTGTAGCGCACGTGGTTCGTTGCAGCGCCTGCGGTTAACGCGGCGACGACCGAGACGTGGACCTCGCCTCCGCCGGGCGTGAACTTAACTGCGTTTGCGATGAGATTCATGAGGATCTGGCCGACTCGGCCCGCGTCTCCTCGCACGAGGGTGCCGGCTTCGCATTCCACCCTCCAAGTAAGCGTAACGCCTTTCGCCGTTGCTTGTGGTGCCAAGAGGGCGACGACCGACCGGACGTGCCGCGTGAGGTCGAAGTCGATGTTCTCCAAGTGTAGCTTACCCGCTTCGATCTTGGAGAAGTCGAGGATGTCGTTTAAGATGTTTAAAAGGGAGATGCTCGAAGCGCGCACGACTTCAACGTACTCGAGTTGTTCTTCGTCGAGCGGCGTTAACGAGAGGAGTTCGAGCATGCCGATGATGCCGTTCATGGGCGTCCGCAACTCGTGACTCATCGTCGCTAGAAAGCGCGCCTTCGCCCGCATGGACGAAAGCGCGCTGTCCTGCGCGCGCTGCACGACCTGCTCGATGAACTTTCGCGCGGTGATATCTTGTATCTGGGCGATGAAATAGAGCGTGCTGCCCGAGTCGTCTTTGACGACCGAGACCGTCATGAGGCTCCAGACGGCATCGCCGTCTTTGCGAAGGTAGCGCGTTTCGAGTTCTTTCGTGACGGCCGTGCCCAGCCGTATCTGCGCGACGTAGGCCAGGCCGGCGGCGTGATCGGCGGGGTGCAGCAGTACGTGGTACTGCGTCGAGAGGAGCTCGTCTTTGCTGTAGCCGGTCAGGGCGCAAAGCGCGGGATTGACCCGCATGAAGGTTCCGTCGTCGGCGAATAGCGCGAGGCCGATGGGCGCTTGTTCTTCGACTTGACGAAATAGTTCGCTGCTCGCACGCAGCGCGGCTTCGGCACGTTTGCGCGCGCTCATTTCCCGTTCGTTGAGTCGCAACTGCTCGGCGAAGGCGACGGCGTCCGGCGTTATCGGCCGGGCGCCGTCCGTATCCGTGCAGCCGCCGAGCCAGCGAACGGGCCGTGCGGCGTCGCCGGGGTACGGTAAGGCCCGAACGAGGTGCGAGCGATACGCGCCGTCGCTCGCGCGCCGTAAGCGGCACTCACTTTCGAAGGGAACGCGGTGCGCGACCGCCTGCGCCCAAGCGTGCTCGACTCGTTCCAGATCGTCGGGATGGACGACGCTCTGCCAACCGGACTCGACCGTTCGCTCTGCCGTCAGGCCGGTATATTCGAACCACCGGTCGTTGCAGTATTCGAGCCGTCCGTCCTCGCCGGCCGTCCAAACGATTTGCGGCATCGCTTGCGTCAGGCAGCGGAATCGACGTTCGCTCTCGTCGCCGGCCGCCTCGTGCGGCTCCGTCACCGTTGCTCGGCGGCCGACGGTAACGATCGCAAAAAGTGACGGACCCGATCCCAGCGGCTCAGATCTCCGACGAGCCGGCGCGAATACGACGGCGCGAGCAGCGTCGGCGTAATCCACACGCGACTTTCGAGCGCCCGATCCGGACTCTCCCAAACGTCGATGACTTCTAGCGTGAACTCTCCCTCAGGAAACATCTCGAGTGCGAGCGCGATGTTACCGTAGGCCGCGAGCGAACTCGGAATATCGCCTGCGACGAAGAGCAACAGCTGCTGGCCGCCCACGCTTTGTAGGACTTCCACTACGAAGCCGGCGGTCCCGCGCCCAACGCGTCGCTCTTGGGATCGCCGAAGCGCGCCTCGTGCAAGGCCGCCGCGTCTGCTAGCGAGGTATCACCGCGTGCGGCCGTGCGGCTAACGATAGCCACGCGATGGTCGTCAACGTGGCCGAGGCGGCGGCGTAAGTCTTCGAGATTCTTACTGATGTCGTCGCGCTCTTCATCGAGCGTACGAAGTTCGACGACGCGACTCTGCTCGGCGAGCTCGCGGTCGACTGCGGCTTCCTGTTCCCGGCGCAGCCGTGCCGTTCCGAGCAGCACGTCGCCGCCACCGGCGTCGACGTTGGCGAGATCGACACCGTCATCGGATAATAGAATTTCGCGCAACTGGTTGGAGTGCGCGGTGCCGCGTGCTTTGATGACCGTGAGCGTGCGGTTGCGCTCGCCCCGCTGCGCTGCGAAGCTGAGGTGAATCCACGTATCGGCAATGGTCGAGACGCGCGCCGGAGCGCTTTCGAGTTCGCCGTCGCTTGAGTCGGAAACGGCGGTGAAGATCGCCGTTATCCCGCGCGCTTTACAGAGTACCGCAAGGCGCTCGGTCACGAGTTCGGCGATTTCACTGCCACCCGCTTTAAGGAGAGCCGAGATCGGATCGACCACGATCCGCTCCGGTCTGTGTTCGTCGATCAAGGCCTCGATTGCGAGATAGTGTTCGTCGGCGATGACGGCGCCCGCCGCGAACGATTCCGAACGCAATAGACCCGATGCTTCGAATCCGGCGAGTTCGATGCCGACCGATCGGACGTCGTAGATCATCTGTTCGGCGGGTTCGTCGAAGCCGACGAATTGCACGCGTTCGCCCGCGAGGCACCCGGCGCGAAGGAACGCCGCGCCGAGCGTCGTCTTCGAGGTTCCCGGCAAGCCCGAAATCACCGTAAGCGTGCCGGCGCGGTAGCCGCCTTCGAGCATTCGGTCCAGCCGTTCGATGCCGGTCGAGAGGCGCGTCGAGAGCGATCCCGTCGTGGCGAGCCGCGTCCGGACCGGCGAAGTGAGCACGGTGATGCCGCGCTGCGAGATCGTATACGGGTGGTCGCCTGCGACGAAAGAAGCGCCACGCAGTTTGAGCACGCGCAGCGTCCGGCGCAGTAGCTCGTTCACCATGGCGGAGCGGAGTTGAATAACGCCGTCCGCAGCGAAATCGATAAAATCAAAGCGGCCAGGTGCCGCGCCGCGTTCATCTTCCGCTCTCACCACGAGGAGTGCGCTCAGCCCCGAATCTCCGAGCCAGCTCAGCACGCGAAGAAGCTCCCGCCGCCGGCTCGCGGCGTTCGCGTCAAAAGCAAAAAGCGTATCGATGCCGTCGAGCGCGAGACGCTTGATACCGTGCTTTTTGACGAGGGACGCCAGTACGGCAATGAGGCCACCCAAGTCGAACGTGCCGGCTTCGACGGCATCGCTCGGTACGCGTCCGTCGAGGATGTGGAGCGTCTTGCCGATGACGTCTTCACGGGCCGTCGACATACTTTTCCAATTGCGCGCGACCGCTTCGGGCGACTCTTCGAAGCAGACCAGCAGCCCGGGCTCATCGTAGAGCGCTGCGCCGGCGGTTAAGTATTGCATCGAGAGAACGGTCTTACCGCTTCCGGGCGCGCCGGTGATGATCGTCGTGCGACCGGTAGGAAAGCCGCCGCAGAGTGCCGCGTCTAAGCCCGCGACGCCCGTCGGGTTAGGCAACCGGCGCTCCGACAGAGCCGACGAGCCCCATTGCCGCGGGAAGTGCTTCTGGTCCGTTCATCTTCTGGTTTTCGGTGCCTGACGCCGCCGTACTGTGTCGGAATGAGTGACGCGGCACACACGTCGACGGTCACCTCGGCACGCGGCGGCTCGAGCAGCGCGCTAGTGGTCGAATTGCTCCTGAACCGTATGCTCGGTAGCGCGAACGTGAACGGTATCGTCGACGAAGGCACTCAGCGTCTTGGAGCCGTCGACCACGACGTCCCGGCCCCGGGCGAGATTGTGACCGAAGAGCCCGCCGAGCCCGAACGTCGCGAAGCCGATGATCGTCGCGGTCGAGGAAGCGCCTTTCCGATCCTCTTCGCTCTGCTTTTGATCGCTGTTCGAAAGCCGGATCTTCCCGCCGTCCGCGGAGTAGATCCAATCGAACGTGAGCGCGAGCGAACCCGAGTGGCCGTTGCCGCCCGCGCCGTCGACTTCTTTGATCGTCCCCTGGCCTTCGGCGCCGCTCTTGACGACGACCATGTCGTTGACGGCGACGTCGTGAGCGGCTTCCATCTCGAATGTTTGGCCGGCTTTCGCGCTGCCCGAAGATAACGAACCGACGACGTGCACCGGTATTTGCAGACCGCCCGGCACGACGACGGTGACGGGACGCGTCTGAGCTCGAGCCGGCGATATGCCCGGCAGTGCCGTAGCGATAAGCAGAGCGGCGACGCATGCTGATTTCTTCAATTCAGTCTCCAGGAAAGCGAAGAGTAAATGGATCCCGTCAGTGAGGAATTCGACGTAAGATCGTAATAAACAGGAAGAGTTGCGGGTACGCTTGGAACGATGAACGTCCCGCGTCCCTACGCGCGCGGAGCGTAACTCCGTTATTTATTCGACGAGAGGCTCGCGAAAGCGAGGTTACTATTCGTAGGGCGCATTCCGAGAAAGGACGTTGTGCCACCGGCCGGCAGAAACGTAGCGTATTTTTGTTGCGCGGATGTTACTGTCGAGCGTCTTCCATCGATCCGCGAGATGGGGAGCGTTCGCGTCGCTCGCAAGCTCTGATTTCTAATCTGTGCCGGCAATGCCGGCCGGGTGCCGGCGCGCCGGCCGCCGTAAAGCGCAGCATGCACGTTCAGCAATACGCTCGGCCGTTGATCGCTCTCGCGCTGACGATGGGGATCTGCCTCGGCGTGCCCGCTCACGCGCAAGCCGACGCCGTGCCGTCGATGCAAGGCATGGACGCTCACATGGAGATGACGGTCCGCGCTTCACCCCGTCCCGGCGATCGGGCGCGAGCCGGCGCCATCGTGGCGGCGGCGCGGCGCGTTATGGCGCACTATCCGACGGTCGAAGCCGCCGAAGCGGCCGGGTTCACGAAGTTCCTACCCGGCGTCGAGTTGCCGATCGAACACTATTCGAACGATGATTACGCAATGGAAGCGGAGAGCGGTCGCTTCGATCCGCTGCATCCGACGTCACTCATCTTCAAGCGCGATGGAGCGCGGCTCACGCTCGTCGGCGTTATGTATACGGCCGCGCAGGACGCCGATCCGGCCGAACTCGACCGGCGCGTCCCGCTCAGCATCGCGACGTGGCATCGCCACGTGGCATCCTGCGACGGGCCGCCGGGCACGCCGCGCGCCGCCTATTTCGGACCGGATGCGAAGTTCGGACTGCTCGGCTCGATCGCGACGAAGGCTGCCTGCGATGCGGCCGGCGGTACCTTTGAGCCGATCGTCTTCGGATGGATGGTGCACGTGTGGCCGGCGCAAAGCGATCCTGCGAAAATCTGGGCCGTCGATCCCGATCACAGCATGAGCCGAGCGGGCATGACGGAGCACGCCGGCAACCGGTAACGTTTCACGAGCGCGCGGCTGCTGAGGCCGCATGGGACGGACTCGTGCTGCCGTACGTGCTCGAGAAGTATAATGCTTAGGAATAGGGAATGAGTGCCGGCCGCGAGCTCTGGAGAGATGGCAGAGCGGTTTAATGCAGCGGTCTTGAAAACCGCAGACGGTGCGAACCGTCCGTGGGTTCGAATCCCACTCTCTCCTAAGTTAGCCGGGCGCCGGCAGGCTCGCGAGCGGCCGTTCGAGGAGGGCGGCGACCGCTGAGGCTGCGACGGGAGGGCTGAAGTAGAAGCCTTGCGCTCGCGAACAACCGTACTCGCGCAGTGCGGCCCATTGTTCGGGTAACTCGACGCCTTCGGCCACGACTGCGATGTCGAGCGCGCGCGCGAGACCGACGATCAGCCGGACGATTTCGCGCGTCGCGGGCGTGCTGAGGAGACGCGCGACGAACGATTGGTCGATCTTGAGAATATCGAAGCGGAAGCGTTCGAGATAGCTCAGCGACGAGTAGCCGGTACCGAAATCGTCGAGTGCGAACCGTATCCCTAAAGCTCTGATGCGTTCGAGCAACGCACCGAAGTCTTGCGCGTGTTCCAGAAAGATGGTCTCGGTGATTTCCAAGATCAACGTGCGCGGGTCGAGCCCGCTGTCGGCGAGAGCCTGCTCGAGTTCGAGAAAGAAGCGCGGGTCGAACAGCTGACGGCTCGAAACGTTGACGCTTAGCGTTAGCGCCTTACGGCCGGGCGCCGCATCGTGCCAGAGACGCACTTGGCGGAACGCTTCGTGCAGCACCCAGCTACCGATCGCCACGATGAGCCCCGTCTCTTCGGCGATCGAAATGAAGTCGCCCGGCAAGACGAGCCCGCGTTCGGGGTGCTCCCACCGCACGAGCGCCTCGAGCCCGTACGCGCGACCGTTCCTTAGGTCGACGAGCGGTTGATAGTAGAGGACGAATTCCTTGCGGTCGATCGCACCGCGAAGATCCATTTGCAGCCGCAGGGCGGCGAGCGCATTTTCGTGCATCGTTTCGTGAAAGAGTTCGTAGCGCATACCGCCGCCGCGTTTCGCGCGGTACATAGCGGTGTCGGCGTCGCGAAAGACTTCGCTCGAGTTTTCATAGCGTTTATCGACGTACGCGATGCCGATGCTCGTGCTCGCGAAGACCTCGCGGCCCGCCAGATGAATCGGCGCGCGCAGCGATGCGAGCATCCGTTCGGTAATGGCCACCACGTCCGTCAATTGCTCGGTCTCGAGCAGACACATAAATTCGTCGCCGCCCATCCGCGCGAGCGTGTCTTGCGTGCGGATGCAACCTTCGAGCCGGCGCGCGAGCTCGACGAGTAATAGGTCGCCGACGCGGTGTCCTAGGCTATCGTTGACGACTTTGAAGCGGTCGAGATCGAAGAAGAGGATGGCGAAACATTGTCCGTTATCTTCATGCAAGCGGCCGAGCAACGTCTCGACGCGGTCGTTGAGATACGCGCGATTGCGTAGCCCGGTCAGTTCATCGTGGAACGCGCGGTGCTCGAGCGCGGCCTTGGCCGCTTCGCTAATGAGCGCGCGCGTCGCGGACTCTTCGGCTGCTTTGCGATCGGTGACGTCGCGCTGCACGGAGACCCAGTGCGTGAAGAAGCCGCTCTCGTCCGCGACCGGAACGATGCTCAATTCGACCCAGAACGGCGTGCCGTTCTTACGGTAGTTCAGCATCTCGACTTCGACGGGTTCCCAGCGTTTGAGCGCCGTTCGCAAGCGCTCGCGGATCGCATCGCTCGTTCGCGGACCTTGCAGGATGCGCGGCGTGAGCCCGATGATTTCTTCGAGTTGGTAACCCGTGGTGCGCGTGAACGCCGCGTTCGCGAAGACGATGCGCGGACCCGGAAGATCGATCGGCTCGGCGTCCGTAATGAGCACGGCGTCGTGCGCGTTGACGACGACCGACTCGAGCAGTCGCAGCCGCTCTTCGCGCAGATTATCGGAACGCTGCGATTGCAGCGTGAGCACGCGAATCGCATCGAGTTCGAGCTGGTCGTTGATTTCGGTTCCGAACGTCAGCAGCACGTATTCCTGCGCGCCGCTGAGCGTGCGTGGATCCCGGCTGAAGACGGCGAGAAAACCGGCGGGTACGTCCTCCGGCCCGGTGCGCACGCTCGCGAAGAAGCGGAACCCGGCGTCGTGCAGGCCGCCCGAAACGGGATCTTTGCGTTCCGAACGTTCGACGAGCAGCAGACGCGCGGCGAGCGCCGCGCGCGTCAGCGCGGGCTGTGCCGCGAAGTCGAGCGCGCTACCCTCCGAGACGAATTCGTTCTCCGTCGCATCCGTCGTAGCGAAGACGAACGCGGCGCCGTCGGCGCCGAGCGAATGAGCGGCGGCAACCACGAGATTCTTGATGCGAGACATGGCGCGCTCGGTCCGCACGGGCGGAGCGGGTCGTTGCGTCGCTAGCGCCGCTTCGAGTCCGCGCTGCTCGACGAGCGGAAGTAAGTCCATGCTCATGGCATATCGTCGTCGACGTTCGGGAGTTGAGGCACGGTTGCGCTCGCCCCAGTCGCTCGCTGGCGAACGTCCCGAGAGGACACGAAAGCGTGCGCTCGGTCACGGCCGATTCGATACGTCGCCGCACTACACGGTTTTTAGTGGGCCGGCGGTCTTGTAGGTACTTACAATAACGCCGGACGGCGTCGCTTTCGTGCCGGCGAGCTCGAACGAGCGGGGTGCGTTCCATTGGGGAAGAGGCGCTTTCCCGTTCCTAACAGGACGGGATAGACGACCAGCAGGATTTCGTCCGCGAGCCCATGTTCGAGCAGCGTCGGGGTAAGCGTGGAACTACCCCAAAGAATGAGGTCCGGGCCGTCCCTTGATTTGATGCGGCGAATACCCTCGACGATGTCCGGTCCGAGGCTTTCGCATGGGCCCCATTCGAGAGTTTCCGGACGATGGGTAGCGACGTATTTGGTCGCCGCCTTGAGGCTGTCGGCCATCGGACTGCTGGCCGCCTTCGGCCAGAAGCCCGACCAAAGATCGTAGGTGCGTCGGCCGAGCAGCAAGTCGAAGCTCTCGCCTTGCGCGGCGACGATCGCCTCCCGGCCGGCGACCGTCCGGTAGGGCGCGGTCCACTCGCCGTACGGGAACTCGCCGTCATCGGCGGAGTGCTGGATCACGCCGTCCAGCGAGATGTGTTCGAAGATCCGAATCGCTCTCATGGCTCCTTACGCGTCCGCCGCCAGCGCCCGCGCGAGCCGTTTTCGACTCGCATCATCCGGAATTTGCACGACGATGCCGTCTCTCCGGGGCTCGCCAGCGTCAACGCCTCGTAGCAAAAGAGTCCCATCGGTAACTCGATCGCACAACGATTGGAAACGAGCGGATCGCCGATTTCGTATACATCCCAAAGCTTGCGCATCTCCGTATCCGCGACGAACTTGTCGCGAAGGTTTTGCAGCGCCGCTAGGTGCGGCCGGCGTCCCACGGCAGAACGCAGCATCGCAACGATCGGCGCGATATTCGTGACGAAACGGTCTCCGTGCATCGCTCGAGCCGGTTCTGCGAAGAAGAGCCGCTCGATCGCGTTGAACGGCTGCTCGTGCTCGCCGATCCCCCACACATGGCGAAAGGCGTGATTACCGGCCAGGACGTCCCACGAAGCCGCGATGATGTAGGCCGGCTCCGCAACCTCAACCGTGACCGGCACGTGCCCGGTAAGCGTCAGGAGATCGATACGCTCCGGCTCCGAGAGACGAAGGGCGGCTGAGACGGCGAGCACATGCCGTGTACCAGGACATGCCGCTGCCGGCGAGACCAGCCTCTTCACGTCGCAGGCCTGGGACGCGCCGGCGTCCCGAGGATGGCGTAAGGGAACCCGGCGCAGTTCGGACCGCCGTTCTCGATCGTCCATCTCGGGCAGGTCCGAACAGCTCTCGCGGACGGCTACGGCCGCCCCGCGCGGCTTCCTACTGCGGGAAGCCCGTGATGATGGCCGACATCTTCGGCGTTCCGATGCCGGTCGCTTCGTCGTAACCGGGCTCGGTCGGAAAGAAGCCGTTATTATCCACGCCGTGTCCCTTGGCATCGATGTCGTGGAAATAACCGTTCGCGTTGGCGTTATAGAGCAGGTAGAGCAGCGGGTTCGCGTTGCCGGTACGGACGCCTTGGAAACTATCGCGGTCCGCGAACACGGCCGACCATAACGGCGATGAAAGGCTCGTGCCGCCGATACCGAACCAGCCCGCGGGGTTCGAGAACCCGCTGAACGTAGCGCAGGCGCTATTTACCGTAGCGGCGTCGCCCGTGCAGTATTCGGCATACGGCGTGTACTCGTCGGCGTCGGCGGAGACGTCCGGGGCGACGCGGCACGGCGTTCCTTTCTCAACGAGCGAGCAGTGCGTCGAGCCGTTGCCGTTCGCCGCATAGGTGGTGCTGATGCCGGGACCGACCTGGTAGAACGGGCGTCCCCAGAACATGCTGTTGCCGCCGCCGCCCGCGCCGGTCGCCTCGCACCAGAAGGTCCCCGGATTCCCGCCTTCGTCGTTACCGGCTACTCTCGTATTGCAAAGTTCGTCGACGTTCCAAACCGTTTCGACGCCTGCCGGCCGGACGGGATGCGCGTCCGTCCCCGGGTTAAACGATTCGAGCGACGTTCCGCCGACGCTCGTCACCCACGGTTGTCCCGCGGGATCGCCGACGTTGAGGAATACCGAGCCGTTGGGTTCGAAACAGAAGGCTCCGCTGTCGCCCGCGGCCGCAAACATGCTTTGGCCTTGCAACGCCATCTGTTCGAAAATCACGTTCTCCGCTCTCACGTAGGCGGCCGAGTTATCCGCTTCGCAATCGCCCCAGCTGGAACTCACCACGTCGACGGTATCGTCCTTGGCGATCTGCGTGTATTCGTCGAGAGAGGTTTGGCCGGAATCGTCGTTCGGGGCGTTGTAGACGACGGTGCGCGTCGCTGCCGGCGAGAGCGCGAGTTGCATTTGAATGTCCGCGTCGACCTCATCGTCTCCGAAGTAGCCGAGGTATTGCGGCGGACAGGTGTCTCCCGAGGGGCATTGGGCGTGTAGCGGACCGCCGTCGACGTTGATGTCGACCAGGTGCGGCGCGTAGGTTTTTCCGTAGAACGTGTGCGCCCAATTCTCGATATCGGAATGTCGATAGGCCGAAAGCTCGAATAAGCCGAGCGTTACGTTCGCCCCCTTGCCGCGTGGGCCGACGTTCGGCGCGCTGTAAATCGAATTGTCTTGCGACGGCGTTAAGCCGTTACAGCCGGGGCCGCCGCCGTAACCGAACGGAAAACCGACGCCGTTATTGACCTCGTTAAAGAATTGCTTCGCCGTCGGATAGGGCGCCTCGCAACTCGCCGCAGCGGTGCTGCGATTAGTCGCCCGCTTGAGCATCGGCCGCAAGCGGACCGTATCGGTGAGGCCGACGACGCCGAGCACGCCCGGCGCGAGCGCCGCCGGCAGCTGTACCGCGGAAGCGTTGGCGAAGTACGTTTGCCCCTTGAGCGTGCGATAGGTGCGCAGGCTCGTGCGGAAGGCGTTCGCGACGGTGCCGCTCGTTCCGATCGCGCGAATAAAAAATGGCGACGCGGACGGCGTCACGACGAATCCGGCCGCTTGCAAGTAGGCGGTCACCGCCGAAGCTTCCGCCGCGCTCGGTGCGAAATTCGCCGCGAAGGCTCCCGGCGCGAGCCAATGTCCGTACAGCGGGCTGGCCGGATCGTACACGTTCGTCAGGAGCCTGCTCACGAGCGCTTCGTCGCGGGGCGCGAGCGCGACCTCGACGGACAGGCGAGAGCTGACGAAGGCGCCGGTACTCACGTCCGCGGTCGGTCTGACGCTACCGGGCAGCGCCGCGAAAGCGGTACCGGCGGCCATCGCCGGCGCGGCCAACGCAGCGGAGATCGCAGCTCCGATAACGAGCGAGCGAAACGGGGATACTCTCATCTTGCAACTCCTTCGTTACCGTCGAGTCCTCTCGCTGAGGGTCCGCCGGCGAACGAATAACTCAAAGCGCGCGATCGCGACGAGCGAAGCGAAACGCCGATAGAACGCGCCCGAAAGGTTCGGACTACGGAAATGCGCAGCGAGAGGCGCAAGCTCGGCCCGATTATGTCATGCGGCCGCAGCGAACGCAACCCGCATTAGGGTAGGTGTACCGGGACGTTAAGCCCGCGGCGCTGCTAGCGTCGCGGGAAGCCTGAGATGATGGCCGAGATCTTCGGGGTGCCGATTCCGGTCGCCAGATCGTAACCGGGCTCCGTCGGGAAAAATCCATTGTTATCGACTCCGTGACCCTTCGCGTCGACGTCGCGGAAATACGCCGCGGCGTTTTCGTCGTACATTCGATACAGCAACGGGTTTGCGTTGCCGCTGCGGATGCCCTGAAACCCGTCGCGATCGGCGAAGATCGCCGACCAGAGCGGCGCCGAGAGACTCGTGCCGCCGATGCCGAACCAGCCCGCCGGCGTTCGGCCGCTGCTGAACGCGCAGCCGCTGTACGGCGTCGTCGCGTCGCCCGTGCAATACTCCGCATAGGGCGTGTATTCGTCGGCGTCGGCGGATACGTCGGGGCCTTCTCGGCAGAAGTCGGTACTCTTTGCCAGCGCGCAGCGCGACGGGCCGAAGGTCGAATACGCCGTCGTGAGACCCGGTCCGGCTTGGTAGAACGGGCGCGGCCAATACTCGCTATTCCCGCCGCCGCTCGCGCCGCGATAGCCGCACCAGAACAGTCCGGATTGACCGCCTTCGTCGCTACCGGCGGCACGAATATTGCAGAGCTCGCGAACGTTCCAAACGGTTTCGACTCCGGCCGGCGCGGACGGATCGCGTTGCGTGCCGGGATTAAACGTGCCGAGCGAAGTTCCGCCGACGCTCGTCACCCACGGCTGAGCGGCGGGGTCGGTCAGGTTGAGGATCGTGCCGTCGCTGCCGAAACAGAATGCGCCGGTATCGCCCGCGGAGGCGAACGCGCTTTGGCCTTGCAGCGCCATCTGTTCGAAGATGACGTTCTCGGCCTGGACGTAACCGGCCGCGACGTCGTTCTCGCACGACGCCCAACTGGAGCTCACGACGTCGGCTTCGTCATCGTTTGCGATGCGCGCGAACTCATCGAGCTCCGTTTGGCCCGTGGCATCGTTCGGCGCGTTATAGACGAGCGTACGCGCGGCTTCCGGCGCGATCGCCAGCTGCGTTTCGATATCGGCGTCGACTTCCACGTCGCCCGAATAATTTTGTTTCTGCGGTAGGCAAGAGTCGGCGGCCGGACAGCGGGGGTGTAACGGGCCGCCGTCGCCGTCGCCGTCGACCCGCTTCGGGCGGTAGGCGGGGCCGATAAACGTTTTCGCCCAGGTCGCGACGTCGGAGCGACGGTATGCCGAGAGTTCGAAGAGGCCGAGCGTAACGCGCGCGCCCCGCCGATGGAGAGCGGCGCTCGGCGCGAGATAGATCGCGCCCAGCTGCGCGGGGCTAAGCCCGTTGCAACCCGGCGCCGCACCGTAGCCGGTCGGAAACGAAACATCGTCGTTTAAGAGGTCGAATAATTGCCGGGCGGTCGGGTACGGCGCTTCGCAGCCGGTCGCGGTCGTCTGCGGACGGCCGCCGGCCAGCCGCACTCGAGAACTCGGCCGGACCGTGTCGCTCAGGCCGACGACGCCGAGCACGCCCGGAGCCACCTGCGCCGGCAAGCGAACCGCGGACGCGTTGGAGAAGTAGCCGGTTCCGTCGAGCGCGCGATAGGTCCGCAGATTCGTTTGGAGCGCCGCCGAGATCGCATCGCTCGAACCGGAAGCGCGGATGAGGAACGGCGAAGGCGACGGCGCGAGCACGAGGCCGCTCGCGCGCAGATAGCGGGCTAGGGCGCCGGCTTCCACGGGATCGGGAGCGAAGAGCGAAGCGAAGCTGCGTTTCGTAAGCCAATGCTCGTACATGGGGCTGCGCGGATCGTAGACGGTCTTCAAGAGTCCGCTCAACTCCGCGGCGTTCTGCGGTGCGAGCACGACTTCGATCGACATGCGCGAACTCCGGAAGGCGCCCGTGGCGACGCCGGCGCTGGGCCCCGCGCCGGCGATCGTGACGAACGGTGCGCCGGCGTCGCTCCGGCTCGCCGCTGCGGCCGGCGTCGCAAGCGCGAACAGTCCGCCGACGAGCGCGCCGCCGGCGGCGATCGTACGAATCGAAACGTATCTCATGGGTCTCCTTCGATGAGCGTTCCGCTGTCCCGCGACCGCCGTCGCAGCACGCCCGAAAAAACCGTTCGTGAAAACGGCGGAAACGCGGGGAGCGAAAGCGGCACAGGCGTTTGCTCGGTCGTGCAGCCTTATGAGGAATCGACCGAATCGCTTGAAAAGTTAGAGCCAGGCCGCCGCTTACGAAATGGAAAAACACGTGCCGATGCCGGGCCTCGGACACGTCTTCCTTCACGTCGCACTCTGTAACGCCGTTGCTCGCTTGCCGCCGGAGACTCCCGTCGCGATGCGCGTGCGTATGTCGTATCAGCAAGGAGCGACGGAGTACGATAAGGTGGTTAAGTTCGAACGTGGCGACGGCACGCAGACCGTCGTCGAATTCGATATTCGGCGCAGCGACTACCGGTTGCAGCTCGAGGTGCCGAAGTACGGCTGCTCGGCCACCGACTTTCTCAACATCCTTCCCGACCAGAGCCGGACCGTCGCCGAGACGCTCGACGACGGTCCGGTCGCGCCGCCGAAGCCGGTGGAATTAATGGAGGGAACGGCGCCGCTGTCGTTCCTCTATGTGAAGCCGACGTTCGTGGTTTTTCCCAAAGGCCTCGCTTGCGACCAGCCGATCCCCGACGCTCTCCCATCGCACTTCAACGTCGAGTACGATCAGGGCGCGTACTATATCCAGATGGATCTCCTCGGCCTCCCGCCCGAGCCCGTCATCGCGCTGCGGTTGCGGACGCCGACCGGGCTCGCGCACTACATCCACGTTCCCGTGCAGTTCCCGCCGTCGTGGGGCGGCTGGCCCGGTGACCTGCAATTCAACGTTACCGAAGACGAGATCGACGGGCTCGCCACCGAGAAGACGGGCGTGCTCCTCTGTCCGAAACTTTGGGAGACGAGCGTGCACTAATCCGTCCGCGACGTTAACGCATCCTCGGCGATGATGCGGCGCATCGCCGCGATGCCGATCGAGATCGCCCGCGCTTCCGAGCCGTCGCGCGTGTAGATC
>CAXUFI010000027.1:0-16299 GCA_964250245.1 uncultured bacterium | reverse complement strand
GCAAGCCGTCCCAGCCGGCCGTCCGCCCCGGCGCGGCGCAGAGGTCGGCGAACGGCCCTTGCTCGACGCCATCCGTGAAGGGCGCGAGCATCCCGGCCCCGGCCCACGAGGCGCCGCGGCCCGGCGCACCCGGGTCGATGACGCGAACCGTCGCGCCCCGCCGCGCCAATTCGTACGCTATGCCGAGGCCGATGAGGCCGGCGCCGAGGACGATGAACACCGCTCGAAAGCTGCGCCCTCGGTGTGCCGCGCTCCTAGTGCGCGCCGAACGCCGAGACGATCCGCAAGCCGAGCGCGAAGAGCACCGAGCCCATCGAACAGATCGTCTAGTACGGTTTACTTAGAGACGGTCTTTCAATGGGTTGCCACGGAGGGGACGCGACAGGGCGTCGTGTTGCTAAAATAAGAGGATGCTTTACGCAAGGCTACGGATTTCGTACCGCTGCAATAACCTTACTGTACAGTTAATGGCAGTGAGAAATTACCCCCTGGGGTGACGGCACTTCGATCCGCGATTACGTTAAAGAAAACGGAGTATTTTCCAGGATCGCCCGGAGCGGTTAAGGTTCCCAATGCTGTCGCTCGTTCCCCAGGGTTAGGTGAATCACCAATATAGAGGAAACTCTCGGATATTTCTCGTTGTGACGCATCGAGAATACTTACCCGGACGCGAACTTGTCCGGTAGAATATCCACTTCGGAAACCGAACCACTGAAACAAGCCGACATTTTGGACGACTGCTGTCGCGTCAAAAGATGCGCCCGCGGGCGTCGTGAAGCCATCCCCTTCGTTCACGGCTTTTACCGCGCGAACGCTCAGTACAACACCCCGAAATGCTGCAGCGTACGCACCATTCAGAGTTTGGTTTGGTGACCAACGATGATAAGCCGAGAGCGCATCGCGCTCAATCTGGTTATCGGTAAGCATCCAAACACGTTCCAGGTGGAAGTCGACGCTTACGGGGACGGCGCTCCATGCACTCACCGGCTCACCGTTCGCACCGATGAACTGAACGGCGATTGAGTACAGCAATGTGGCGGCAAAGACAATAGCCTTGAATCGCGCTGCGTTGCTCGCGCGAGCAACCTCCGCCAATGAGCGCGGCAAGACCCACATTAAGAGCAACGCAGCAATAGACTTCAAATCGGTGAGATAGCGGGGCCCATAGCACGTGCCGCCCCACCAACGCGCGAAAAAGAAATAGCTTATGAGTGTTAGAAGCGACGCGCCCGTTTCCGGCTTCTTGGCGGCGTAGGCCCAAAGCGATCGATGTGTCTTGGGTCCCTCGGTCCGAGTGACGTACCCGCCTGCGGGGCCGACGCCGAGTAAGCGCCATCCCGAAGCCGTCGAGCACGAGAGGCATCGTGCGGAGCAGAGCCGCTAGCCCGCGCGCTCGATCGCGGTAACGACCGCAATGCGGTGCATCGCGAGCCGGTCGGGCCAGGCGGCGAAACGCGGCGTTTCGAACGTCAGCGAGCGCTTCGCGCCCCGCCGCAGCAGCGCGAGGCTGTAGGGCCAGCCCGTAAAGAAGGCCATCTCCGCTTTCGTATCCGGCAGGACGCGCCCGCGCGCGAGCGCACGCAGATGGAGCGCGTCGGGCGGATAACCGAGATCGAAGCCGTCGTGCAAGTCCTCGATCGGGAAGCCGGCCTCGTCGATCGCGCCGACGACGCACTCGCTCGAACGCGCCGTACCGTCGACCAGCGGTTCGTAACAATAGAACCCGCGCGCTTCGAAATCTTCGTGCAAGTCCAGCGTGAGCGCGAAGGCGCGATCGCGATTCGCAGTCAGGATGGCGCGCGCTTCGGGCGTCGTGCCGCCGCGGCTGAAACTGCGGTTCACATCGTCGCCCTCCGCGTTCTCGCGCGTGCCGAGCGCATAGCCGGTCGGATTCGTGCAGGGCCAGCAACGGTAATTATATCGACGGTCGAGCAGTCCGTCGCGCACGATCGACAGCAGCGCCCACGGCCCGACGGGTTCGTCGCCGTGAATGCCGGCGGCGAGCGCGAGCGTCGGCGCGTTCGTCTCGCCGCGGATATCCGCTACGAGCAGGGTGCGCTCGGCCCCAACGCAGGCTACTTCGCGCACGGAGATCCCGCTGTGGCCACGCATCGCTTTCCAAGCCGCGGATAACGCTTCGTAGGAGGCCACGAGCGGCGGGACCTACGGCACCGCGGTCCGCCGCCAGGCGAGCAACATCGCCTCGAAGCGTGCGGCCGGAAGCGGTTCGGAGAAATAGTATCCTTGCAATTCCTCGACTCCGAGCCGTCGCGCGACGGCAGCCTGTTCGGCGGTCTCGATCCCTTCGGCGACGATGTTGAGGTCGAGCGCGCGAGCGAGGGCGACGATCGCCGAGACGATCGCCGCATCGCCGCGATCGTGCACCAAGTCGCGCACGAACGTCTTATCGATCTTCAAGCAATCGACGTCGAAATTCTTGAGATGCGACAGCGAGCTGTAGCCGGTACCGAAATCGTCGAGTGCGACCCGCAGGCCGAGCGCCTTCACGTATTGTATGAAGCGCCGCGCCGACGGGACGTCCGCCAGCGCCGCACTCTCGGTGATCTCGAGTTCGAATTCTCCCGGCCGGCAGCCCGATCGTTCGATTGCGGCGGCGAGCATCGCCGGCAATTCGGGATCGACGATTTGGCGGCTCGAGATGTTTAGCGCCAGGCGAAACGGCCGCAGGCCGCTCGCGCGCCAGGCCGTCACCTGCGCGATGGCATGCGCGATGACCCAGCGTCCGAGCGGAACGATGAGCCCCGTCTCTTCGGCCAGCGGGATGAAACGTTCGGGACCGATCGTGCCGTAGACCGGATGCTCCCAGCGCAGCAGCGTTTCGACGGCGACGGGACGGTCGAGCCGGTCGACGATCGCTTGATAGTGCAGCACGAATTCGGAGCGTTCGTACGCGCGGTGCAGATCGTGTTCGAGCTCGAGCTGATCGACCGCGCGTTCGTCCATCGCGCGCGCGTAGAAGCGGAACGTGCCCGGTCCGACGGATTTCGCCTGCGCGAGCGCGGTGTCGGCGATGCGCAGGAGTTCGGCCGCCGCGTCGGCGTCTTCGGGATAGATCGCGATCCCGACGCTGGCGGATGAATAGAATTCACGGTCGCCGATCGGCACCGAGCGCGCGAACGTCGCGACGATTCGCTCGGCGACCGCGGCCGGTTCCGCAAGCGACGGAATCTCGAAGAGCACGAGCACGAAACTATCGCCGCCGACGCGCGCGACGATATCCGTGTCGCGCACGGCCTCCTTCAAACGCGCGGCGACGACGCGAAGGAACCGGTCGCCGGCGTCCTGCCCGAGCGTACCGTTGATCGCTTTGAAGCGGTCGAGATCGAGCGACAGAACGGCGAGCCGCTCGCCGCCGTGCTGGGAAGCGACGATCGCGAGCCGCAACCGGTCGACGAGCAATTTACGATTTGCGAGCCCGGTCAACTCGTCATAGTATGCCTGCCGGCCGAGTTCGTCTTCGGCGCGTTTGCGGACGCTGATGTCGAGCAAGGTGCCGATGGCGCGCACCGGACGCGATCGTTCGTAAACGTGCGTCCCGCGATGCTGCACCCAGCGTTGCGTGCCGTCGGCCGCGACGAGGCGCGTATCGATCGAGAAGGGGCGTTGCGTCTCGCGCGCCACGTCGATCGCCGCCTCGAGCGCGAGCAGATCGTCTGCGTGAACGTGCTCGGCGAGGAGCGCCCAAGACGGCGTGACGGAGCCCGGCTGCAGGCCGCATAAGCCGTAAAGCTCGTCCGACCACACCGTTTCGCCCGTGGCGCTCTCGCGAACCCAGTGCGCCAGATGCGCGGCGGCTTGCGCGAGTGCGAGCGTCTCCTGCGAGCGCCGCAGCGCACGCACTTCGGTCGCGTCGGTTGCGAAGCCGAGGCCGCCGACGAGCGCCCCGCGTTCGTCGTAACGCGGCTGCACGACGGCCTCGTACCGGCGGTCGCCGAGGCGCGCTTCGAACCGGACGCAGGCCCCGCCGAGGGCTTGGCGATGCGCGAGCACGGCCTGCTCTTCATCCGCGGCGAAAAAGCCGGCGACGCTACGGCCGCGACCGGTCCGGCCGGCGAACTCCCACCCCGGCGAGCCGGCGACGAACTCAAGCTCGAGCCGCTCGTCGAAGGTCCAGGCCGCCGCCCCGAGCGACTTCGCGATAAGGCTGAGGCTGTGTTCGCCGATCGCTTGCACGGATCGACCTCCGGACTCTATTTGCTGTAACCGCCGTTCGCGGCGACGGGCCCGAGACCGCTCGCCGGCCTCATCGGCGTGCTAATCGGCCGTCCAATTCAGTAACGCTTCCCGTTCGCTCGGCTCGAAGGGCGCCTTCGTCTTGATCGCGTCTAAATAGCGACGCTTCCCGGCGCGATTCCCCTTGCCGATCATAACGACTCCGGCGAGGCGATCCTGCCAAAAGAAGAGCGCGCGATAATGCTTCTTCTCACGATCGATCTTGCGCAGCATCTCGAGATCGCTGCGGTATTCGGGCGAGATGCCGAACTGCGTAATCGTCTGTCCGGTGAACAGTTTGGATGAATACTCGGGTACGTCGTGGTAGCGCTCGTCGCCGCCCGACATATTAATGGCCACGACTTTGCCATGAGCGCCCGCGTTATTCCAGGTGCCCATCCGGTAGTTCATTTCGGCGATCGGATCGTAAAACTCCGCGACGTCGCCCGCGGCGAACACGCCCTTGACGTCGGTTTCGAGCCGGTCGTCGCAAACGATCCCCGTCTTCACCTTGATACCGGTGCCGGCGACGATTTCGGTATTCATCGTTAGGCCGAGGCCCACGCCGACGCAGTCGGCGGCGATCTCGGTTCCCTTGCGCGTTATCACTTTCGTGACCGCGCCGTTGGAGCGCACGCATTGCGCGATCTCGTCCTCGTAATGCAAGTGGACGTTATCGGCGCGGGCGGCGTCGTCGATCATGTCGCCGGAGATTTCGTCGAGCAGACGGCGCAGAAAGCGCGGTCCGCGCTGCAGCCAATGCGTCTCGACGCCTCGCGAAGCGAACGCCTCGGCGAGTTCGTAGGCGATGAACGAACCGCCGACGGCGACCGCGGACTTGGCGGTTTCGAGCTGTTCGGAGATCGCGAGCGTATCGTCCATGTATTGGAAGTTGTAGACGTTGTGCGCGCCCGCGGCGCCGGGGGCATCGGTCTTATTGGGCCGGCCTCCCGTAGCGATTAGGAGCGCGTCGTACGGATAGCCCGTGCCGGCGGCGTAGACGACGCGCTCCGCCGTATCGATTGCGTCGACGCGCGTATTGAGGTGGAGTTCGATCGCGTGCTTTTCGTGCCAAGCCATATCACGGATAATGACTTTTTGCTTCGCGACCTGCTTGCGCAGCAAGGGCGGTAAGGCGATGCGGTTGTACAGCGTGTACGCCTCGTCCGTGAACATCACAATCGAACAGGCCGAGTCGAGCTTACGCAGCTGCTCGGCGCAGGTCGTGCCCGCGTAGCCGTTGCCGACGATCACATATTTGCGGTCACTTCGATCCATTATGTCGCTGTATAGGACGAAGCGGCGTCGAGGCCTGTTCCGTGGAAGGCAGCGCGGTGGAAGTGCGTCTCGTACAGCTCCTCGGATCGTTCATCACGACGACGAGCGCGTACGTTCTCGCTCGGCTCGAATACGCGCTGCGCCACCCCGAAGACGCCGCGCCGCCGCTAATCGCGCGGCTGCCCGACGCTTCGCAAGCGACCCTTCAGACGTTTTGGGACGCAGCCGAGCAGCAGCTCGAGAGCGCTTGCCGGTACGTAAAAGTTCGCGAGGGCGCGCGCGAGCGAGCGCACGACGCGAGCTTCGTTCACCTGCAGCGCACCGTGCGCGAACTCGAGCAGTATGCGCGCGCGGTGCGTTGGGTGATGACGGTCGACGAAGGCCGCTAGGCGCCGACCGTCGCCGCTTCGGAGCGGACCGCGACCTCGGGCACGACGGACGGGATGCCGACGCGCAGGAACTCGGCCAGCGACTGGGGCCACCGCGCCAGTAAGTCGTGGGCCCGCCGGGAATCCGTCGCCTCGCCGTAGCGCTCGAGCAGCGAGCGAAGCGCCTCCGCGTCGGGATCGTCCGCGGCCACGGCCGACACGGTGCACGGCGGCGGCCCGATGGAGAGCCCGTGCGCGCCCGGATCGACCGCTCCGCCCGGCGCGAGGTACAGCACGCCGCCGCTCATGCCGCTCGCGACGTTCGTTCCGACCGGCCCGAGGATCGCCGCCGTCCCGCGCGTCATGTACTCGCAGGCGTGATCCCCCGCGCCCTCGGCGACCAGCTCCGCCCCGCTGTTGCGGACGCCGAACCGTTCGCCCGCGCCGCCCCGGATATAGCCGGCGCCGCCGCGCGCGCCGTAGAAGCAGGCGTTGCCGGCCACGGGTTCCGCGTCGCGGCCGGTCTCGAAACCGCGCACCACGATCCGGCCGCCTTCCATACTCTTGCCGACGTAGTCGTTCGCTTCGCCGGCGAGTTCGAGCTCGATGCCGTGCGTGAGGAACGCGCCGAAGCTCTGCCCCGCCGACCCATGATAGCGGACGTGTAAGTCGCCCGGCTCCTCGCCCGCAGCGCGCCGCGCGGCGAAATCGTACGCGAGCCGGGTGCCGACGGCCCGGTCGGCGGGCGTGATCGCCAGCTCCGGCATGAGGTGCCAAGGTTTGCGCAGGCCGATCCACGGCCGCGGCACGAGGTCGTCGAGGTGCGTCGGCTCCGGAAGGCGGCGCCGCTCGGTTTGCGGGCGCTCCGGGAGCCGCAGGATCTGCGAGAGGTCGATGTCTTGCAACCGCTCGTCGTCGAGCTGGCGGCGGCGCAGCAGATCGCTGCGCCCCCGGATCTCTTCGAGCGAGCGCGCGCCGAGCGCTGCCAGACGCCGCCGGACGTCGTTTGCGACGAATTCGAGAAACGCGATCGCTTCGTCGTCGGTCCCGGCGAACTTGGCGCGCAACGCCGGGTCTTGGGTGGCGATGCCGACGGGACACGTGTTCTTATGGCACTGCCGCGCGTAGATGCAGCCGAGCGCGACGAGCAACGCGCTGCCGAAGCCGTATTCGTCCGCACCGAGCAGCGTGGCGAGGATGACGTCGCGGCCGCTCTTGAAACCGCCGTCGACGCGCAGCTTCACGCGCGAGCGCAACCCGTTGGCGAGCAGCGCGTGGTGCGTTTCGACGAGACCGAGTTCCCAGGGCAGGCCGGCGTGCTTGATCGACGACAGCGGCGACGCGCCCGTGCCGCCGTCGTGGCCGCTGATGTGAATCGCATCGGCGTCGGCTTTCGCGACGCCGCTCGCCACGTAGCCGATCCCCGATTGCGCGACGAGCTTCACCGCGATCCGCGCGTGCGGCGCGGCCCGGCGTAAATCGTAAATGAGTTGCGCGAGATCTTCGATCGAATAGATGTCGTGGTGCGGCGGCGGCGAGATCAGCGCTTGACCGACTTGCGCGCCTCGCAGCAGCGCGATCTCTTCGGTCACCTTGTGCCCCGGGATCTGGCCGCCTTCGCCCGGCTTCGAACCCTGCGCCATCTTGATCTCGATCTCGTCGGCGCTCGCGAGATACGCCGCGCCGAGGCCGAACCGGCCGGAGGCGACTTGCTTGATCTTACTGCGGCCGCGATCGACGACGCGATCGTACCGTTCGGCGTGCTCGCCGCCTTCGCCGGAGTTACTCTTCGCGCCGATGCGGTTGGCGGCGCGGGCGATCGTGGCGTGAACCTCGGAGGCGAGCGCGCCGAGCGACATCGCGGCCGTGGCGAAGTTCGCTACGATCTCCGAGACCGGCTGCACGTCCGCGAGCGGGATCGGCTCGCGCAACGGGACCGACGTCAACAGATCGCGCAGCGCGACCGGTTCGCGGCTCTCCATCACGTCGGAGAGCGTTTCGAACGCGGGATAATCGCCGCGCATCGCGGTCGCGCGGAGATTCTTAATGACGCCGGGGTCGAAGGCGTGCCGAATTCCTTCGCGCCGGAAGCGAAACGTACCGCGATCGGGCAGCGGCGCGGCGTGCAGCGAGGCCTCGAACCAGAAGCGCACGTCGTTCTCGATATCGGTGAACCGCACCGCCGGCGCGTGCGCTTTCATCCCGGGGAAGCAGAGCTCGACGATCTCGGTGTGAAGCCCGAGCGATTCGAACGTCTGCGCGCCGACGTAGGACCGCAGCGTGCAGATGCCGAGCTTGGCCATGATTTTCAGCAGCCCCGCGCGCAGCCCCGCCAAATAGGCGGAGCCGGTACCCGACTCCGCGGCGGCCCGCAACCCGAGCCACGGCGTGACCACGTTGGCGCCCACGCCGAGCAGCGCCGCGGCCGCATGTGCGTCGCGCGCGTACCCGTCCGCCGCGGCGATGGAGGCCTGCATCCGCAAGCCGCGCGCGACCAAACGCTGGTGCACGGCGCCGGTCGCGAGCAGCACGGGGACGCTCGCGACGGCACTCCGGTCGTCGAGGACGAGCAGCGTCGCGCCGTTCTCGACCGCGCGTTCGGCATCGTCGCAGAGCGCGTGTAGCCGCGCCCGCAGCGACCGGTCGCCGAGCGCGAGCGCGAGCTCGTGTTGTACGAGGCGCGCGTCGAACCGCAGCGCGTCGAAATCGAGCTCGGAGAGCACGGCGCTCGCGAGCGCCACGATCGACCCCGTCGCCGGGATATCGCCGTTAGTCGCGCCCGAGCCGACCCACGCCCGCAGATCGAAGACGAGCGATTCGCGCAGCGGATCGATCGGCGGATTCGTGACCTGCGCGAAGCGCTCGCGCAGATATTCGGCGACCGGCGTGCGGCGTTCGAAGAACGCGAGCGCCGCATCGTCGCCCATCGAGAGCGTCGGCTCCGCAGCCGACGCGAGTACGCCGACGATATCTTTGAGTTCTTCCCGCGTCGCGCCGAACCGGTGCAGCTGCGCGTTCGTGTCGGCGGCGCGCGGCGATTCGACGCTATCGCTCTGCGCGAACGTCCAGCTGCGTACGACGTCGCGAAAATCGGCGCGTTCGCGGCGTTCGGCGCGGAACGCCTCCGTCGTCACGACTTCGCCCGAGGCGAAGCGCACGATCAGCCGGCCGCCGGGTCCCAGCCGCCCGCGTTGCACGATCGCATCGTCGCCGAAATCGACGATCCCGGCCTCCGACGCGCACAGGACTTTATTGGAGGCCGTGCGGCACCAGCGCAGCGGCCGCAGTCCCGTCCGGTCGAGGGCGGCGCCGATCGTATCGCCGTCCGCGAAGACCATCGCGGCCGGCCCGTCCCACGGCTCGATCGTCGCCAAGTGCGCGTCGTAATAGGATTTGAGCCGGACGTCGCGCGCGTCGATCGCGGGCGCCAGCAGGATGTCGACGGCTTCGTCGACCCGGTAGCCGGAGCCGACCATCGTGTCGACCGCGGTGTTGAAATCGTACGAGTCGCTATTGCCGGCCGAGACGCGAACGCCGCGCGCTTCGAGCCAAGCGCGATTGCCGGTAATCGTATTGATCTCACCGTTGTGCGCGACGTGGCGGAACGGCTGGACGAGCCGCCACGACGGCGACGAGTTCGTCGAAAAGCGCTGGTGGAACAGCGCGAAGCGCGAGGCGAACGCATGATCCCGGAGGTCGTCGAAGTACGCCCCGAGTTCGTTGGACGAGAGCAGCGCTTTGTAGACGACGGAGGTCGCCGAACACGAGAGCAGCGTCGCCGTGCTGCCGAACTCGCGCAACGTCTTCTCGATCGTCCGCGCGGCGCTGCGCATCCGTTCGCGCACGTTGCCCGGGCCCATGTCGACGATGAGCTGCTCGAAAACGGGGCGCGTCGTGAGCGCCTGCACGCCGAGCACGTCGTCGTTCGCGCCCGGCACCCGCCAGCGCAGCGGCGTAAGGTCGAGTGAGTGGAGACGGCTCTCGATCGCGGCGCGAGCGGCGGCGGCGGCATCGGGCTCGCGCGGCAGAAAGAGACAGATCGCGGCGAGATGATTCGCCGAAGCGTGCAGGTCGACGAGGGCCAACTCGCGCGCTAAGAGTTTGCGCGGCGTCTCGCATAAAATGCCGGCGCCGTCGCCCGTCCGGCCGTCGGCGGCGCGCGCGCCGCGATGCATCATCGCGCCCGCGGCTTGCAGAGCGAGCGTGACGACGTCGTGCGTCGCCGGGCCGCCGAGGTCCGCGATGAAGCCGACGCCACAGGCGTCGTGCTCTTCGGGAAGGGAGGGTGCAAGGTTCGAATGCGTCTGCGGCGAGATGGCGGGCCTCGCTAACGGGTGGAAAGGGGGCGAGCCGGCGAGGGAACGCGCGGGGCTATACTTTAGGACTTAGCACCCGGCAGGTCATTCGCCATTTGTACAATCGAGAGGGCAAATGTCTAACGCGGCCGAGCTTCTTCGTCTCGGGCGTCCAATGTCTTCGGTCTAACTTCGGCTTCCTCAGGAGAGGGAGGCAGCCTCGTTACCGCCCAGCCCGAGCGCCACCATCATTCGATACCCGACTTCGAGGGCTCGCTCGTCGATATCGAAGCGGGCGTTGTGATGCGGGAAACTCGTCGCCTCGCCGCCGCGCGCGCCGACGATGAAGTAGGCTCCCGGCCGCTGCTCCTGCATGAACGACATATCTTCGGCCCACATCACGATGTCGTGCTCGACGACGTTATCCGGGCCGAGCACCTGCCTGCCGGTCGCGCGCACCACGTCGTTGGTTCCCCGGTCGTTGATGGTCGGCGGATACGACCAGTGGTAATCGAGATCGTAGGCGACGCGCAGCGCCTCGCCGAGGCCCTTCACGATCCGCTCGAGCCGCTGCGGCATCGAGGCCCGGATCTCGGGATCGAAACAGCGCACCGTCCCCAGTAACTTCGCTTCGTCGGGAATGACGTTAAACGTCGTACCGGCTTCGAATTTGCCGACCGTAAAGACGGCGGCATCCTTGGGCGCGATCTCGCGGCTGACGACGGTTTGCAGCATCGTCACGAAGTACGACGCCGCGACGATGGGATCGACCGCCAATTGCGGCATCGCGCCGTGGCCGCCGCGGCCCTTAATCACGAGCGTGTACTCGTCCGCCGAGGCGAAGAACGCGCCGTCGCGGACGCCGATCTTACCGACGTCGAGACCGCTGTAGAGATGTAAGGCGAAGGTGCGGTCGACGTGCGGCTGCTCGAGCGCGCCGTCCTGGATCATCAAACGATTGCCGGCGTACCCTTCTTCACCCGGTTGGAAGCAGAACACGAGCGTGCCCGCTATTTCGGCGCGGCGCTCGGCCAGCGTGCGCGCGGCGGCGAGCAGGATCGCGACGTGGCCGTCGTGTCCGCAGGCGTGCATGACGCCCTGCTTTTCGGAGCGGTACTCCGCCTCGACGAGCTCCACGATCGGCAGCGCGTCCATATCGGCGCGTAACAAGGTAACCGGACCGGGCCGGCCGCCGCGCAACGTGCCGAGAACGCCCGTCTTGCCGACGCCCGTCCGCACCTCGTCGAGCCCGAGTTTCTCGAGTTCGGCGGCGACCATGGCCGCCGTCTCGTGCTCGACCATCGAGAGCTCGGGCCGGCGGTGCAAGTGGCGCCGCACGCGCACGAGTTCTTCGGTCGGCACGTGTTCGGCGGTGGTCTGCATCCCCGCGTTGTCTGCCGCTGAGGCGGCGGGCACCTGCGGCCGCGGGCGGCGGGGCGGGCGCGGCGCCTTACGTCGCGACGCATCTGACGGACGAGCTTGCGTTGACGACGTGGCCGTCTCCGAAGTCGATGTCGACCGTCGTTATGGGATCGCGGGCGTTAGGGTGGTTGCGAGCGAAGACACTCTGCCACATCCGGCCTAGCGCGAGTGAGTCGCCCGCGATGCGGTCGGACTCGCGTCTTATATAGGTCGGACCGGCGGCGTTCCTATCGCGTAGCGTTATCTTGTGACCCAACACCGATTCTACGTATAATCCGGCACCATACGGCCCCGCCGCCAGCGCGGCACTCATTTCGCGGGTCTCGGCGGCGGTCAGAGCCGGAGTCGACGTAAGATAGTCGAGCAGGTTAGCCTTACCGCACTCGCCTTGCGCCAGATCCACGACGACCAAAAATAGCAGAATCGGGACAAAAAGGACCAGCGCGAAATAGAGGCGATGCATCGCGGGGCGCGTTTCCATATCGACTTGCTGATTGCTTGCAGCTCATCGTCGTGTCCGCACGCTTACGGCACCACCGTCTTAGCGTCAGTTCTCCACATGCACAATTAATATAAACTATCGGGCAGAAGCGGCCTACAACTCGACTACGTCCGCATTAGTTGTAATTCGAAGGCCGCATCTCGCGGGTCAGTTTTGTAGAACGAGCTCGAGGCTCTCGAGTGACACGTACCTTCGTTCGACCATCCATTCTTCGCTCTGCTCGATGAGAATCATGGTTACGATCCGTAAGGCAGACGGGAAGATACAGTCAAATCCGTATCAGTAACATCAAGGACTCAACAATGGTTCGAACTCAATGCGCAAGAAACTGCCGTGCTCATGGATGCTCGAATCGGTTTCGGAGGAGTGATTTAGCAGCGCAGCGCCCCAGAATGTGAAACTCACTCGCCGGGTGTCGCATAACGGGCATGAGGTTCTTCGTCTGAACGCTTCGTTGCGACTTTCTCTCGATCAATTGTCCGATGCTTTGCGACTCAACAATAATCGCTACCAACACGGCTCTGTAAATCTGCCGATACCAATAACGATGAAGCAAGCCGACGCGACCAAGACGTTCATCGGTAGAGTCCGACGCCGGGACCTAGAAGGTTCGGAACCGTTGCCAGGAGTGCCGTCGATGACGGTGCTGAACTACTGGAGATGGGCGCACGCGGATATCCTGGAAAACGTTCAGCGCGGCGTCTTCGCCGAGTTTCTCGTCGGAGCAGCCCTTGGAATCACCGGTGAGGCGCGTATCGGCTGGGCTGACTACGACCTCAAATACGGCGAGTACAAGATCGAAGTAAAGTCGAGCGCCTACCTTCAAACTTGGGCTCAGCCGACACTCTCGAAAATCTCCTTCGGCATTGGGCCGAAGCTGCAAGGCGACATGAAGACGGACCCTCGATACGTGGCAGACTGCTTCGTGTTCTGCGTGTTCGCCGACACGAATCCAGACGCGGCGGATGTTCTCGACGCAGAGCGTTGGTATTTCTACGTCGTACCAATTTCGCGGCTCATAGCGTGTTGTAATGTAGCGAAAAGCGCGGTCGAGAATCGCGTCAAGCAGATTACAACGGCTGTTTCGTACGTTGGGCTGCGAGAGCGAGTAAATGCTACTCGGGCCGGCCAAGTGTTCGAGGGCACACGGCCGGTCACAGCTAGGAGTTCGGCTGCTTCGCCGGGCGGCGGCGCCGTAAAGGCCTACGTCGTTTGGGAACGTGGAACGCGCCGTCATCCCGTCATCGTCCAGGCCGGCAACGCCGAAGACGCGTACTTGTTAGCCCGGGCGGACCCGACGCTGGCGGGACTAGGGAGAACCATTGCCGGACGACAGTTGTCGCGCGCGCAGCTCGCAGGGTTGATAGCCGATGGAGCTGTCGATCTTCGATCTGGTGGCGACTGACGGAACAATTAGGTAGTCGCCTCGGAAATTGTCGAGGAGTTAGAAGCCAAGGTAGTTTGGAATTAGCGACTGCTGAGGCGCAAGCGGACGTCAGCGGTGCTTCGCGACCGCTACGCTGCCGTCTTCGTCCGCCGCAGCGCGGCGCACGCTCCTGCTACGAGAGACCCACGAGCGCATGTTTGCGCACGCAGCGCAAGCAAAAGCAGATTTGTGGATAAAGTAGGATGTTCGTCTGCGAAAACGGCCAACCGGCCGAGCAGCGGCGAACCTTCACGGGAAGACGGCGATGATCGGTAACCAATTCAGAGACGACGCAACGAACGCGCGCCTTATCCGCGCGCTGCTGGTCGTCGCGCTACTGCTCGCGATCGGGGGCGTCGTCTGGATGGTCGCGCAACTCTTCGATCGCGTCCACGGCACGATGATCGTACTCATCTTCGCGGTGCTGTTCGCTTACGCGGTCTACCCGCCGATTAAATGGCTCGCGCGACGGCGCGTGCCGGTGCCGCTCGCAGGGATTATCGTTTATGCGGTGCTCGCGCTCGTCGTGCTCGGCGCGATCGCTTGGCTCTCGCCCGCCATCGCCATCCAGGCTCACGAACTCGCCACCGATTTTCCGAAGATCGTCGCCAACGCCCAGCACCAGATAACCGATCCGAAGGATGCGCCGCTGCTGCAACGCCTACCCGCGGGCGCGCGCGACGCGATCGCGCAAAACGCGGGCAAGGCCGGAAGCATCGTCGGCGGCATCGCCGGCGGCTTCGGCGCGAACGCCCTCGGCATTCTCGCCGGCACGACCGCGGCACTCGTCGACGTAGCGCTGGTGCTCGGTATGACGCTGCTGATCGTCGGCGATCTCGCGAGCATCCAAGCCTTCGGCTTACGCCTCGTACCGCGCGCGCACCGTCCGGCCACGATCTCGTTCATGAGCGACGTCGACCGCGTGATCGGCGGCTTCGTGCGCGGTCAGGTGCTGCTCGCCGTCGCGGTCGCGATCGCCGGGACGCTCGTGCTCGTCGCGCTCGGCGTCCCGTACGCGATCCTGCTCGGGCTGCTCGCCGGACTCGTCAGCATCGTTCCGATCGTCGGCACGATCGCCGCCGTCATCCCGGTCCTGCTCGTCGCCTTCTTTACGGTCGGTCTTTTGAAAACGATCGTCGTGGCCGTGCTGTACGCCGTCATTTTGCTCGTGCAGCAAAACGTGCTCGTGCCGCTCGTCGTGGCGCGCGCGGTCGGCGTCACGCCGCTCGTCATCTTCGTCGCGCTTTTACTGGGCAGCGAAGCCTTCGGGATCCTGGGCGCGCTCCTCTCGATTCCGATTGCCGGAATTTTGGGGGTCGCGGCGACCCGCTTCTTCCCGCCGGATCGCAACGCCGATGCCCTGCTCGTTGCTGCTCGTTCGCGCGAAGGCGAGCCCGTCGACGCGACGCAAGGGATCGCCGAGAGTGCCTGACAGGACTCGCGGTTCCTCGCCTTGATTAGTGCCCAACGCGGAGGTGCGACCATGTCCGAGGCGAGTACGGCGCCGGCCCTCGAGCGCCACGGTTTGGACGAGGAGCAACTCCGCTGGATTTTGCGGCAAATGCTCCTGCAACGGACGCTCGATAATCGCGGCTTTCAACTTAACCGGCAGGGAAAAATACCGTTTGCTACCGGCAGCGAGGGCCACGAAGGGATCCATGCCGGGGCGGCGCTCGCCTTTCACCGCGGCCACGACGTGCTGGTGCCCTACTACCGCGATGTCGGCCTCTGCATCGGCATCGGCCTCGACCCGCTCGCGGTGCTGCTGAGCATGTTCGCGCGAGCCGGCGACGTCTCGGCCGGGCGTCAGTTTCCGAACCATTTCACGAAGCGCGAGATCGGGCTCGTATCGATCAGCTCGATCATCGCCGGGCATTGTCCGCACGCCGTCGGGATCGCCTATGCGATCAAGCTGCGCCGGCAAACCGGGCGCGCCGTCCTCTGTAGCTTCGGCGACGGCGCGACGAGCGAAGGCGAATGGCACGAATCGATTAATTTCGCGGCGGTGCATCGGCTGCCGATCGTCTTTCTCTGCGAGAATAACGAGTGGGCGATCTCGACGCCGCGCAGCCGGCAGATGGCGGTCGTCGATATCGCTTCGAAAGCAGAAGGGTACGGCTTGCCGGGCGTGGTCGTGGACGGTGCGGAGCCGCTGGCCGTCTACGGCGTTATGAAGGACGCGATGGCGCGGGCGCGCGACGGCGGCGGTCCGATGCTCGTCGAAGCGAAATGCTATCGCTTTCTATCGCACACGACGGACGACGACGACCGTACCTATCGCACCCGCGCCGAGATCGAGGCGCATCGCGACCGCGACCCGCTGCCGCGTTACGAAGCGTGGCTCACTCGCGCCGGCCTCGCGTCGCCGCAAGAGATCGCCACGCTCAAACGTGAGGTGCTCGCCGAGGTGAACCGGCTTACCGACGAGGCCGAAGCGTCGCCTTTGCCCGACGCGAGCGACATCTACCGCAACGTATTCGCAGGAAACCACGAGCCATGGCTATAGCGGGCCGGCATTAGCGTGAGCGAGACGACGATTACGATGCCGCAACTCGGTGAAAGCGTGACCGAGGGTACCGTCGCGCAATGGCTCAAACGCGTCGGCGACCGCGTGGAGAAGTACGAGCCGTTCGTCGAGATCTCGACCGATAAAGTCAATGCCGAAGTGCCGTCGCCCGTTAGCGGCGTGCTCGCGCGCATCATCGTCGAGGCGGGCGAGACCGTACCGACCGGCGCCCCGATCGCCGTCATCGATGTCGCCGTGGCGCGGTTCCG
>CAXUFI010000026.1:0-16476 GCA_964250245.1 uncultured bacterium | reverse complement strand
ATCGGCGTCGTCTACGGCGACATCGGCACAAGCCCGCTCTACGCGCTCAAGACGTGCTTTACCACCGCGCACGTCGCGCCGACGCCGCCGAACGTCGTCGGGATCGTCTCGCTCGTGTTCTGGGCGCTCGTCATCGTCGTCTGCGTGAAGTACGTGGGCGTGTTGATGACGATCGATCACGACGGCGAAGGCGGCATCCTCGCGCTGCTCGCGCTCGCGTCGCCGCCGCGCATTTTAAACGTGCCGATTCGCGCGGACTGGCTCGTGTGGGTCGTCGCCGTCGGCGCGGCGATGCTCTTCGGCGACGGCATCATCACGCCGTCGATCTCGATCATCTCCGCGATCGAAGGTCTCGACGTCGTGACCACGCACGCGCAACCGCTCATCGCGCCGATCTCGGTCGTGATTCTCGTCGCGCTCTTCGCGATCCAAGCGCGCGGCACCGAACGCGTCGGCGCGCTCTTCGGTCCCGTGATGGCGCTGTGGTTCCTCGCGATCGCCGTCGCCGGCGTCGCCGCGATCGCGCGCCAACCGCAGATTCTCGCGGCGCTCGATCCCGGCTACGCCGCCGGGTTCATCGCGCACCACGGCGTGTTCGGCTTCCTCGTCTTCGGCGCGGTCGTGCTGTGCATCACGGGCGTCGAAGCGCTCTACGCCGATCTGTCGCACTTCGGCCGCCGCCCGATCGCCCTCGCCTGGTACGCGATCGTCTTTCCCGCGCTCGTTTGCAATTATTTCGGCCAGGGCGCGCTGCTGATGCGGGACCCGCGCGCGCTCGACAATCCGTTTTACGCCCTCGCTCCCGGCTGGGCTACGGTCCCGCTCGTGATGCTCGCGACCGCGGCCACGGTCATCGCCTCGCAGGCCTTGATTTCCGGCGCCTTCACGCTCGCGGAACAAGCGGTCGCGCTTAGTCTCTGGCCGCGCTTGCAAATCGAACACACGTCGAACCGCCGGCCGGGCGAAGTGTACGTCCCCGCGGTCAATACGGCGCTCGCACTCGGCTGCGTGATCTTAATTCTCGTATTCCGCAGCAGCGACCGGCTCGCCGCCGCGTACGGTCTCGCGGTCGCCGGGACGATGCTCGCAACCTCGATCGCCTTCTACGTCGTCGCTCTCAAAGTGAAGCACTGGCGTAAACGCGTCGCGCTGCCGCTCTTCATCGCCTTCGCCGTCGTCGACGGTACGTTCGTCCTCGCGGGGTTACCGAAATTTCTCGAAGGCGCGTGGATCCCGCTCGCGGTCGCCGCGTTCTTACTCACGCTCTCGATGACGTGGCTCGAAGGCCGGCGCTGCGTGGCCAAGACGATCGTCGCGCAGCAGACGCCGCTCGAAGGGCTCATCGCCTTGCAAGCGCACGCCACGCTCGAGCCGCCCGGCACGCTCGTCTTCTTTACCGGCGATCCGCGCGGCGTGCCGTTCGTCGCCAATCATCGCTGGGTGAGCGAACGCGCGAAACGCGAACGCGTCGTGCTGCTGACGCTCGTGCGCGCCGCGCGCCCCTACGTGCCCGAAGGCGAACGCGTCATCATCGAGAAGGTGACGCCGCGCATCTTCAAGGTCGCGGCGGCGTTCGGCTATATGGAACGCCCGCGCATCGATTCGATCCTGCGCGCCTGCGCCGCGAGCGCGCTGCACCTCGACGACGACGAGACGTCGTTCGTCTACAGCGATCCGAAGATCGTCAAGGCCGAGCGGGACGGCCTGCCGCGCTGGCAGCGGCACCTCTTCATGTACCAGCAGCGCAACGCGCCGCCGATCCCCGACGAGCTCGGCATCCGCGCCGAACGGCGGGTCCTGCTCGGCCTCGACGTCCCGCTTTGATGTTATGCCTAGACCGACCGGCGCTAGGTATGGAGACTCGGCAATCGCCATCGATGCGCTGTTGCTCGCCGAGGGCGCATAGATGCAGCGCGCGATCCCGAGGACGCGCCGACAATTCGAGTGGAGAAAAACGTTTATCTGAAGATGCTGTTGTAGCAGCGGTCCAATACGAGTCGCGAAGAACGTTTGCAGAAGCTTGACAACAGCCTCGGGAGACGATCGAGCGCCGGCCGCCGCTCGAAGTGAAGCCGGTCTTATCTCGAACGAGAGGCCGACGCGACCCGATTAAAATGCAGCTCGGGATCGGTGGCGCAATCGCAACAGTACCGTCTTTTGCCAGAAGGTGTTCCGCACAAATTCTAGTGTTTCCAAACGGCTACTCCAATTCGATCTGGCGAGCGATAGCCGAAAGCGCGAGCATCGAGGGCATGATGAGACGTGCTTCAAAAGACTTGAGGCGACTGAACGCCTTCGAAAAGCCTGATGCGTGCAGACTATCGAACGATGGACACGCGAGCAATTGATAATCCTAAGGTAGAGTAACGCTCCGGACGGCTACCCCATAGACTCCAGGAACGGGTAATGCACCCGTGTGCGACGCAAATCGGAATGTCCCAATGAGAGCGAAGAGCGCGCGGTGCGTCGGCTCGAACGCTGATCCCTGGCGTACCGGTGTGGTCTCAGAGAATCCAGCTAACCTTGCGTCGCTGGGTGGGAGCCTGCAACAGCCGATCGTCGGCCCTCGAGCGCCACAATGCACTCGAATCGGTGCATCGTCGGCAACGGCTCCGGCCACGCCGGGAGCGCAACGAATTAAGGTCAGCCCGACCGTCGCCGGTATGCGGCGTTGTCGCCTTCGGTAAAACACTTCGTTACTGTCCGTCCTTAGAGCTTGCGATCTTAATCGAACCCGGCGGCACCGCCTGGACTCTATCCTGGCAGATCGAGCTTGTGGCGTATAGCTTAGCCCGAAGTGCCCGAGGCTTACATGAAATACCGGCCAAGAATCTCTTGAATCGCCTTGAAATCAACCAGCAGCGCCGCGCCGCCGATTCCCGAAGAACTCGGCATTCGCGCCGAACGCCGCGTCTTGCTCGGCCTCGACGTCCCACGTTAAAGTATACGGACGTAAAAGCCGCACGTAGGCCATGAACCGTGCGTAATGACTGCCTCGCTGCTCGTTCGCAAGCCTAATCCGTTTGCCGTCGTCTGAGCTTCGGCGGTTTGACGAGAACCCGAGGCCGAGATGCCCGCCCGCGAGCAGGCATCGACCGCACTGAACCGCGCGGCCCCAGCCGCCGGAAGCGGAAGCCGCGCCGGGGATGGCGCCGGTGTGGTTCTGTGGAATGACCGAGCAAGCATCGACCGCAACAACAACGACGAGGACGCTATGGTGACTGGCACGCAACCCGCCCCGCTACAGCCGCCGGCCGCGAAGAAAGGCTGGCTGCGCAGCGAGCAGTTAGGAACGACCGGCTAAGTGGGGCTCCGCAACGTCTGCCCGACGGCGTACTACGTCACCAATTTCTTTCGAGATAGTGCGCGCGGCGCGCGCTACCTGGTACGGCACGGCACGCGCCTGCGCCGAGAAGCCGTTACCCTCGGGCCCGGCGTAGCGAACTTCGTCCGCCTCGCCGACACCGTCGTGACCGCCACCGAAAAGACCAAGCGCGTGCTGCTGCCGGGCAATCCGGATTTCGATTACCCCGCCACGGTGCTCGGCGTCTACGCCGCGATGCTGGGCGAGCGGGAGACGGTCGCCCGTGGCCGGCTTTTCGTTCGGCTGCACTATCGGCTCATCGAGGCGGTACTGAGAAGGTGCGGCGTGGAGAACCTCTTCATCTCCGAACACGAAATTAACGCCGCCTACGACATCCTGCGCCGCCGCCACCGCAAGCTGTTCGCGTCGCTGCGCCCGCTTGGGGAGGAGGCGATGCCCGAGCAAGCGCTGCGGTTCTGGGTCGCGTCGGCCGTGGCGCTCGGCGCGCGGCATCCGCTGCGCGAGATCGACTTGCCGCGCGCGACGGGTCCGCGCATCGCGCTCCTGGAGCAGGCGCCGTCCACCTACTGTCTGCTCATCGTGGCGCTCACGGGCGCGATCCTGACGGCGCAGCACCCGCTCAGTGACGAGTTCCAGGCCGGAGAGGACAGTCTCGATAGTTACATCGACAGCGCGATCGCCGTGGTGACGGCGCGCTTCGACCTGCTCGCGGCGCAGCTCATAAAGAGTAACGCGCTCGAACTCCTAAGCGAGGCCTTCGCGTCGGTCCTGCCGTTCCTGCCGTAGGCGTTGCAACCTTCAGTGACCCGTTCGATCGACGTCGACGACGCGTGACGAGCGCCGTGCTTCAAGCGCGGCATATACAGCAATCTCCAGACACGATCGGCGTGGTCGACATCAAATTCTCTGAAGAAGAGCTCACCTAGGATAGCGATTCTTTCGGAAGACCGAGTCTCGATGCGCGTCCTGCCGCAAGATCGTGCAAACGACCTCGCGGCTTACGCCGAGCGCAACGCTTCACGCTCCGGCGGAACGCATGGGCCGTGCAGCGCCACCGTGCCGTCGCGTAGCGCTCCGCCGCGGCGTCCGTCGCGAACCGCGATGATTGCCGCAGCGATGAAGATCGCGATTTTTTCCGGGCTCGCCGCGCCAATGTCGAGACCGACCGGTGCGCGTAGCCGCGCGAGCTGCGCATTGCGAATTCCTTCACCGCTCAGCATCGCGAGACGATGTGCGTGAGTGCCGCGGGGCTACCCCTGACGCCGATGTAGCCCGCGTCGCTTTTTAGCGCGACACGCAATAAGTTAGGTTTCCCGTGCCTGGGGCTCTTTCGACATACTCGGAATCGGTGTATTCGGTTTCGTCGCCGGAGAAGGCGGCTTCGTTGACGGTATTTATCGAAGTAGACGTCTCTTGGTCCGTCAGATGCTTTCGACAAAGAGGACGACCTTCGGTGTTTTACCGGTTGCTCCGGGTGAGGGCGTTTCATGAGCGCCGAGCCGTAGAGCAATTCCGCTGGCAGTCCATCGATGTCGTGGTGCTGCGCCGGGGTGTGACCCGCAATCATAGGACTGCGGCTTCTCTTTTATGTTCTCGTTCCAACCTCTACACTGACGTACCGGAGCTAACGATGCTTCAACTTCATTTGCAGAATCACGATCGCGGGAGCTCTCGGCTCACGGCGCCGTCAGCAGAAGTCGTTCGAGTGAGGCCCGCGACACTATAATATGAAGGAACAAACGATGGCAACTATGCGCGCACTACAAACCGAGGCGATCGGCGAGCCGATGGTGCTGAGAGAGGTGGATATTCCCGACATCGGCAACGACGATGCCCTCGTACGCGTAGTAGCTTCGGGCATTTGTCGAACCGACTGGCACGGCGATTGGACTTGGGCGGGTCTCGAGTTGCCACTGCCGATCACGCTCGGCCACGAGATCGGCGGCGTCGTGGAACGTGTCGGCTCCGAAGTGTCTAACCTAAAGCCCGGCATGAGAGTTTGCGTTCCGTTCAATTTTGCGGACGGAACGTGCCCTTACTGTCAGCGTGGCAAGCAGAATCTGTGCGAGAACGCTGCCTGGAATTTTACGACTCCGGGTTCGGGCGGCTTTGCTGAATACGCTCGCGTGCCGAATGCGCGACTCAACTGCATTGCGTTGCCCGAACACGTAACGGAGCGCGACGGCGCGGCATTGGGATGCCGCTATATGACTGCCTATCGAGCGGTGCGTAGCCAAGCCAACGTCCGCTCCGGCGAGACGGTGCTCGTGATCGGCGTTGGCGGAGTCGGCCGTTCTGCGGTGCAGATCGCTACCGCAACGGGCGGCCTCGTGATTGCGGTTGATTCCAAGCCGAGCGCGCTAGAGGCAGCGAAGAAGCTCGGCGCGGTCGCGGTCTTAAACTCGGACGGGCTCGGGCCGGAAGACATCGCGAAACAAGTCAAGGATGCCAACGACGGATTAGGTGTTGAGGTTGCGATCGACGCGATGGGCGGCCACATCACAACCCCCGCCGCCCTTGGCTCTCTAGCTAAGGGCGGGCGCCTGATCGTGGCCGGCCTGACCACGCAAGACGACAAAGGGGCGGTCACCATTCCGATCGACCAGCTCGTGCTTAGCGAATGGTCGGTAACGGGCACCCTCGGCAATCCACATGGGGACTACGGCGACCTGCTTAGCCTTGTAAACAGCGGTCGACTCGAGCCGAGCAAGTTAATCGGCGAGGAAGTCAACTTGCGCGACGTTCAGTCCGTGTTCGCTCGACTGCCGAAATTCGAGACCGAAGGTTTCACCATCATTACGAACTTCAACTGAATCTACTGAAAGACGGAAAGCTATGCCCTTTATAAAGATCCACTATCCCGAAGGCGCCTTTACGCAAACCGCGCTCGACACTTTGGCCGCGCGGATAAGCAAAGATGGCGGTGACCTCGAAAAGCTAGCTGACGATCCATTCGTCAGAAGCACGACTTGGGTTTATGCGCACGCGTATGACCCGGCACAGGTCTACCATGGTGGCAAATCCGGTGGCACGAAGGTCGTCACCGTCGAGCTTAGCGCACTTCAAGGTGGCTTTGACGTTGCAACCAAGGCGGAATTGATCGAGCGCGTAACCGCCGGCGTCGCCGAGGCGGGCGGCTACACGGGCGAGATACTTCCAATCTACGTCCTGCTTCATGACGTGCCCCCGCAGAGTTGGGGTTTTAGCGGTAAGCCGCTTTCGTTCGAGCAGCTCCAGAACCCACCCGTAGGCGCAAAGCCGCTCTAAACGTCGTCGCGCCGGAGAACGTAAGGAGCGATCAAAGCGTCGGAGTCGGTATGCATTCGTCTCGTCATCGTCGACGTCGATCGAAAAGGAAAGTAACATCAACGTTTTTATTATCGGCATTGCCGGGGGAACGGGTTCGCGCATCGCGCGCCTGCTCGTGCAACGAGGAGACTCGATTTCCGGTCTCTGCCGCAAGGCCGAACAGCTCGCGACCTTACGGGACCTCGGAGCCGGCGGAGTGGTCGGCGATGTGGCGACGATGACCGAGCAAGATCTTGCGAGAGCTGTATCCGGCGCCGACGTCATCGTCTTCTCCGCCGGGGCGGGCGAACAGGACGACGACGGTATGATCGATGCGGTCGACTACAATGGAGTCGTCAAAGCGATCGCTGCCGCTCGCCTAGCGAACGTTTCGCGATTGTTGCTTATTTCCGTGTTTCCCGAGGCCTGGCGAGAAAGACGGATGCCGGATAGCTTCAAGCATTACATGCTTGCAAAGAAGAAGGCGGATGTAGCGCTGGCTCGCAGCCCCTTGGACTGGATAATTCTTCGGCCGGCGGCGCTGAACGATAACGCGATGACGGGAAGCATTAGCCTGGGTTCGGCGGAAATTCATACCGAGATCTCACGCGACGACGTGGCGGCAACGGCTGCGGAGCTCGTTCACGCGAATCACTCGAGACGAATTCTCGAGCTTTCAACCGGCAATACGAGAATCGCCGATGCGGTAGCCGGCTTATCTTAATAGGAACGCTCGCGGAACGGTTGCCGTGCGCGGCGTGATAACGTCGGAGGATTACCGTATCGACATGAATTGGTGGCCGGATCGATTGCGAACCACCAATCCCGGCTAACCTTGAAAGGACGAAACGCGACGGAAAATCTGCTCGGTCAGCCATGCGCTCACTGAAGCGGCAACTAGCGACGGTTGTATACGATCGGCTCGGCGAAGACCAGAGCCGGATCGACCGAGCTCGCAAACACTGCGTAGCGTAACGTATTCGCAACAAAAAAACGTGTGCCAGGGCGTGGTGTACGAGCCGACTTGTAGCGTAGGATAGAGAGCGGCCATCGTGGCTCTCGGCGACTCGCGGAGCTCGTTGAGAAAGGGGCGAAGGACGATATTGTTCGTGAGCTTCTCGGACAAGTCGTGCAGCGGCTCATGGACTTCGAGAACGAGCAACGCTACGGCGCTGAGTACGGCGAACGCGCCGAAGACCGTGGTAACAGCCGCAACGGCTACCGCGAACGGGTCTGGGAAACGCGCGCCGGGTCGATCGATCTCAAGATCCCAAAGCCGCGGCGCACTCGCCGTCAGCTTAAACCGTCACCTATTGCCGGTCTCGCTGCGGCAGGCGGTAACGACGCCGCTGCTCTCCGGGAACTTCGACTTGGCCGTAACGGCCGCGTGCAAAGCCGTGACGCCGCGCCACCATCGCACCAACTCAGGTCGATGATGCGATGTTATTTCCCGGCTCCATTGACTTGGAACTCGACACACAAACGCTAACGCTCGCGACAGCCAACATCGTGCTTTATCGCGCAGCGATCCGTAGAGGGACGGACAGCGGGAGCGAGCCGTGCCTGATGGCCTATGTTTCAATCGATGCAGCTTCCGTAGCGACCGGCGGCAAGGCCTCAGAGCGTACGGGCCAGCCGCGCGGTCGGCGGCTCCGCGGCGGCCAATCGTGCTTCCGATAAAGACGCTGGACGAAGCGCTATCGTATCGATCCGCTCGCCCGAAAGGTGAACGTGGCTCAAACTGACGACCATCTCGGACCACTCACTGCGATGCTGGACGAACAGCTTAGCGACTTGATCTCGCCGGCGCCGACGTTCTCGCAGCGCTTCGCGTCGAACGGCCTTACGGAGTTTCCGTACGACCCGAATGGTGCCACGTCGCAGGCCGCGGGGCCGGACGCGATCCGCAACGTATCTCGCCGGCGTCATGGAGCGGATCGCTCTTGATACCATCTCCGACGTCGTGGTGCACCGCACGCAAGTGCCGGGATCGGCGATTCTTGAGTATCGCGGGGACGGCCGCATCGTGCGCACGGGCCGCCGGAACGTACAACGCACTTCTCCGTCATCGAAACGGCGAATCAACTATCGCTTGACAGACGCTTCTATCGACGTTATGAGATGCTACGTAACGTCTGAAGTCATCAGCTCCATGGCCGTGTCTCTGACTTTTAACTGACCACGGGCGAGATTGCAGAAACCGAGTTGCTCCGGGGATTCATGGCAGGAATCGCATCCTCCGGTAGAGCCATCTGGAAGGGCGATGTAAGGACTGCGATGCTGATCGAAAAGAACGTTTCCGAGGAGAGGAGGGCGCTGGGTGCTTTTCTCGTTGACCGGCGTGCGCGGCTAAAACCGGGTGGACAGGGTTTGCCGGAACTGCGGCGCCGGACGCCCGGGCTCCGTCGCGAAGAAGTTGCGCAACTCGCCGACGTTAGCGTTAGCTGGTATACGTGGCTTGAACAAGGCCGAGACATCCGAGTGTCGGCCCGTACCCTCGAGCGTATCGCGCAAGCGCTTCAACTCGACAGAACCGAAACCGAGCATCTCTTCGCACTCGCCTCTCAGGTATTTCCGTCGCAATTGCTCGGGGAAGCGATAAGTGAACGACTTTCGCTATTGCTCGGTGCGCTCCAGCCAATCCCCGCATACATCAGGAATAGCCGCCTCGATATCCTAGCCTGGAATCCAGCGGCTGCCGATTTGTTTACTAACTATGGAACGTTACCCCCGTCCGAACGGAATACATTGCGACTGCTGTTCCTCAACGAATCTTACCGGACACTAATCGTTGATTGGGAACGCGTTGTGAAAGAGACGTTGGGAACCTTTCGGGCAGCGAGGGCACGAGCGAAGGATAAGGTTCCGTTTGATGAATTGATCGCCGAACTCTCGAGCAAGAGCCGCGAATTTGTAGAATGGTGGCCGAATCTCGAAGTAAAGATGTTTACGGAGGGATCGAAGCATCTCGATCATCCAACGTACGGCCTGATGAAGGTATCTTACGTAGCATTGTCACCAGCAGATCGTCCCGAACTGTCGTTGGTAACGTACGTCAGAACCAATTAGACTGATTCAGTTCTGTGAGGCAGCGAGTTGCTCCGGCTCCATGTCGTAACAGGACTGAACCTGCTTGTGCCTCGTTCCAAGGCCGTCTTTGATTTTCTTGGACCAGATCATGTCCATGTTTTTCTTACTCTCGTCGATCATCGACTTGGGTTCGAGGTTTCGGAAAGTGTCGATTTCGCCGGCGGCGACCGCGGTCAACGTAGCGTAGACCGGTTCTGGATCGAACTGAGCTCGCGAAAAGGCGAGCTTAGAATAGTCGAACAGCCGCTGCGACCGGTCGTCCAACCAGCTCTGCTGGACGTCGAAGCCGCGATCGTTGAAGCCGGTCAGGAACGGACCCGGATTCACCGTGGCAATCTCGATTCCAAACTCTTGTAGCTCGACGGCCATCGTCTGCGCGATCGCCTCGACGGCGTGCTTCGACGCTGAATAGATACCGGTAAAAGGGTTGACGTTGATGCCTTCGCGCGATGATATCCAGACGACTCGGCCGGTACCGCGCTTGATCATTTGTTTTACGATGCCTTGGGTAAGTAAGAGTGGCGCGATGACGTTAACTTCAAACTCATGGCGCATATTATCGCCGGGAATGTCGACGACCGAACCCCCCTCCAGCATGCCCGCATTGTTGACCAGGATTTCCACATCCCAGCCGAGTGCTTTGAGGCGGTCGCCCTCGTTCGTTACGTCAAGCTTTTCGATTCGAAGGTCGACACCACGCGCCGATGCCTGGCGCTCCAAGACCTCGATCTGCGGATAAATTTCCACGCTGGCGATCACGTCAAAGCCTTTTTCGGCCAGCCGAAACGCAGCTTCATTGCCGAAACCCGTCCCGGCTCCGGTGATCAATACTTTTTTTAACATCTTAGCTTTCAGTTCGTAGACGTACGTCGAAGCAATACCGCTGCGACGGTTAGCGCGCCGATATGGGCGCACTTATGAGCCGTAAACGGCTCAAAATAGTGTTTGTAACCATCGCGCGGATCGCATCGTGGAGGCACCATGCTCTTGAAATGCTGCTCACGCACGAGCTGTCGAGGGATCTACCGCGGATTTCCGGGGATTGCCGGTGGGCCAAGCTCCTTTAGAAGAAGTCCCGCGGCTGAAGCCGATGACTGAGGGTTTTGACCGGTGATCAACAAGCCGTCTTTCTCCACCAAGACACCCCAGTTCTTCACCTTAGAATAGTGGCCGCCCAGCGCCTTCAACTCATCCTCAACCAGAAATGGGACCACGTCGGTTAGCCCCATCTCTGCTTCCTCGTCGTCGGTAAAGCCGGCGACCTTCTTGCCTTTGACGAACGGTTCGCCATCGGGCGACGTTACATGCCGAAGCGCGCCCGGTGCATGGCAGACGAGTGCAACGGGCTTACCGGCCGCCACGAACGATTCGAGTAGCCGTATGGAGTTCTTGTCTTCGGCCAGGTCCCAAAGCGGGCCGTGACCGCCTGGATAGAACGCGGCATCGAAATCTGACTCGGCGACGCTGTCAAGGCGTATCGTGGCAGCCAATTGACTTTTTGCAACCGCGTCCGCCTCGAACCGCCGGGTAGAGTCGGTCTGATAGGCGGGCTCATCGCTTTTGGGATCGAGTGGTGGTTGCCCGCCTAGAGGCGAGGCAAGAACGAGTTCTGCGCCGGCATCCTTAAAGGCGAAGTAGGGTGCAGCGAACTCTTCGAGCCAAAACCCGGTTTTTTTCCCAGTATCGCCAAGCTTGTCGTGCGACGTCAGGACCATCAATATTTTCATTATGTCTCTTTCTATTGTTCACGAGGCTGCCGATTGCGGTCGTTCCGTTGCACTCTCGAGGCGTTATCATAAAGGCTGAAACGCAAACATAGAAGATAAGCGTCTAACCTATGATAGCGAGTCACACCTCGGTATGCGCAGCTTGAAGGCGGCAATAAGATGCTTGGCGATCCGTGCGCTCGTTCGGTGGTGTCGTACCATGACGACAAGCAGACGTGGCTTGCGACGTCGTCGCGCTTCGGCGGCGCGATCTGGTGAATCGGGTCCCTCGGCGACGGGACCTCGATGCGCGGCAGCGGCGTGCATACGGCCACCTCAATTTCGGCGCGAGCGACTCACCGATCGTTATGCGTTCCGCGCACGCAGCGGATGCCGGCGGCTCTTGCGGCCTCTACGCCGCCGGGTCGATATGCGCTTTAGTCGTTGGCGGGCGTCTCGAGTACGATCCATTTTCCGGCCCATGCCTCGATGACGGCGATGATCGGTTCGAGTTCGTATCCCGAGCAAGTTAGCTCGTAGCTTACTTTTACCGGCGGACCGGGCACCACTTCGCGCTTGACGACACCGAGGCTCTCGAGCTCGCGTAGCCGCTCGCTCAGAATCCGATCCGAAACGCCGGAAACACGCGCGAGTAACTCGTTGAATCGGCACGGTCCGCCGATGAGCGTGCGAATGATCGCGCCGGTCCACCGTCGCCCGATGAAATCCATCGCTTGGGAAAATCGCGGACAAAAGTCTATTTGACGTCCGGAAGCCGCTTCCAGCGAGCTGTTCATGAAGTAATGATACCACATTTTCAAGCGCAGGCTTGCAATTGCATGCCAGGCGTGCTTTAATCGTCAGGCTACTTAAAGTAAGTGAAGGCTGATCTTTATGAACCTAGCTCGTGTCGTACTCGCTGGAATCGTCGGCGGTACCGTCGTCGATACATTCCTAGTCGCCGTTCACGGCGCGCCGTTTCCCGGCATCTATCAATTCATCGCTTCGACAGTCGTCGGCCCGGTCGCCTATACATCGAGTTCCTACATCGCGCTTGGATTGCTCATGCATTTCGCGATCTCGATCGTCTTCGCGACGGCCTACGCGCTCACTGCCGAGCGCAATGCCGCGCTCATCGAACGACCGATCGTCTGGGGCGCGGTCTTCGGCGTCGCCGTCATGATCGTAATGCAAATCGTCACCGGCCTGGCACATGCCTCGCAACCGCCGTCAGTCGCGGGCATCACGCTCGGCTTAGTCGCGCACGTCATTTTCTTCGGCCTCCCCGTCGCTTGGATCATCGCCGCACGTTCTCGTCGCGCGATCGTCGCCTAGCGCACCGTCTTCCGATAGGAGCTCACGTTTGGCAAGCGTCTTAGTCCTCTACTATTCTTCGTACGGTCACATCGAGACGATGGCGAACGCGGTCGCCGAAGGCGCGCGTTCGGCGGGCGCCCAGGTCGATGTGAAGCGCGTTCCGGAAACGGTTCCGGACGAGGTTGCGAAATCGTCTCATTTCAAGACCGAGCAGTCGGCGCCGGTCGCACAGGTCGAGGAGCTCGAGAAGTACGACGCGATCGTCGTCGGAACGCCGACGCGTTATGGGCGCGTGGCCTCGCCGATGGCGGCGTTTCTCGATCGAACCGGCGGACTGTGGGCGCGCGGCGCTCTGAACGGCAAGGTCGGCGGTGCGTTCGCTTCGACCGCGTCGCAGCACGGCGGCAACGAGCTGACGCTTTTTTCCATTATCGCGAACCTCATGCATCTCGGCTTGACGATCGTGGGCTTGCCGTACAGTTTTCAAGGCCAGATGCAGATCGATGAAGTCCACGGCGGGTCGCCGTACGGCGCGACGACGATCGCGGGCGGAGACGGTTCCCGCCAACCGAGCGCGATCGACCTCGACGGCGCCCGCTTTCAAGGCAAGCTGATTGCGGAAACCGCAGCGAAGTTATTCGGCTGATGTCGAGCGTCTCTTCGATCGCGCCTCCAGTCACTCGCGTACAGCGGGCACGCGAGCGTGCGACGTTCGATTACGATTCGCTTCAAACGAGCCACTCCTTCGGTGTCGCCGCGATCGAGATCCACAGAACGCCGGCTGGAGCGCGCTCTGCGTTCTCAACGACGAGCGCGTCCTTCCCGGCATGGGCTTCGGGATGCATCCACATCGAGACATGGAGATCGTAACGTACGTCCTCGAGGGAGAACTCGAGCATCGGGATAGTCTCGGCAGCCACGGCGTGGTCGGTCCCGGCGGCGTGCAGTTCCGTTAGCGCCGGCTCCGGCGTACGGCACTCGGAATTCAATTACTCGCAGACGGCCCCGTTGCATTTCTTGCAGATGTGGGTTCTCCCGGGACGACTCGGAGGGGCGCCTTCATACGCCCAAGTTAATTTCGATATCCAGCAGCGCCGCAATACGTGGCTGCTCGTCGCGTCGGGACGAAACACTACCGCCGCACCGGTCGCGATCGCGCAAGATGCGAGCTGCCTCGTATCGCGCCTCGAAGACGAGACGGTAACGCATCACTTCGATGCAAATCGATGCGGCTTCGTGTTTCTCGCGCAGGGACAGGTCGTCGCTCGCGCCTTCGACCTCTCCGGCGCCGATCTCGGAGAAGAGTACGCGCTCGCAGACGGCGATGCGATCCGGATAGCCGGAAGTTCGCGGTTTGAACTGCACGGCGCCGGTGAAGCGGTGCTGTGGGATTTGCCGCCGCTCGACGCAGCGATCCGCCCTTAACGACCCGTCGGCGGCATCACGAATGAAACGTTATGAACGGCCCGGCGTCGCTCGTCGCGTGCTCACTCGAGACGTTAACCATAACGAGAGCCGTATCTTCGGTGTCGATCGTCGTAAGCTCGACGTCGTAGCCACTTCAATACGGCTGCTCGCGATGGTTCCGGTTATTGGCGAAACGCCGATTCGTTACTGAGCTTGGCCCGATTTCCCGGACATACCTATGGGCATTGGCGAAGAGCCGACGGCGAGGTATCATGGGAAAACAACGCCGCTCCTTCAGTGAGGAGTTCAAACGAGACAGGTCGCCCGAGAGCTCGATGTTCATCCGCATCTTTCGCAAGTCCGGCGAAAGAAGTACGGTGCGCAGAAGCCAAGCGAGTCCGTTACGCAGGGCGGCGTGTCACTAGAAGATGAGGTTCGCCGCCTTCGCCGTGAGAACGCCGGTTTACGCGAAGATCGCGAAATCTTAAAAAAGCGGCCGCGTTCTTTGCGAAGGAATCCCGATGAGTACGCCTTCATCGAGGAGCAGAGAACGCAGCATTGCGTACGTCGGATGTGTAACCTGCTCATGGTATCGCCGGCGGGCTACCACGAATGGCGCGGGCGACCGCTGAGTTCGCGGGCGATTGCCGACGTTGAGATTCGCTCGGCGATCGTACGAGTCCACGCGGAAAGCCGTCGCACCTATGGCCGCCCGCGCATACACGCCAAACTTTCCGCAGAAGGCCGGCACGTGGGCGCGAAACGCGTGCGGCGGCTTATGAAGGCCGCAGGCGTTGCGGGCATTCGGCCACGTCGCTTTCGCAAGACCAGCGATTCCAACCATGGACTCCCGGTTGCGAAGAACGTTTTGGCGAGGGCATTCGACGTTAAGCAGATCGCGCAAACGAATCAGGTCTGGGCCGGCGATATAACATATGTTCCCACGCGCGAAGGCTGGCTGTACCTTGCGGTCGTGCTTGATCTCGTTTCGCGCCGCGTGATCGGCTGGTCGATGGATTCAACGATGGATCGCAAACCCGTCATCACGGCGCTAGGTTCGGCCATTCTGAATCGCCGACCTAAGCGAGGAACGCTCTTCCATTCAGACCGGGGCAGCCAATATGCAAGCGCGGAGTTCAACAACTTTCTCGCTCTGCATGGTATCATTACGAGTATGAGTCGCAAGGGCGACTGTTGGGACAATGCCGTTGTCGAGAGCTTTTCGGCAGTATGAAAACCGAACTCGGCGACCCGATTTTCGAGAGCAGATCTTCGGCTCGCGCGGCGATCTTCGAATACATCGAAGTCTGGTACAACCGAAAGCGTTTGCATTCGACGCTCGACTACGTTAGCCCGGAACAATACGAGTCGTTGCTGCCGAGAGCAGCTTAGCACACTGTCCGGGAAATCGGGCCAAGCTCATGAAGCAGCCCTCGCGGTTTTCGACTTCATGAAGGGCTGCTACACTCTGCGCCGTCGAGATGCGACGCTCGGTCCCAGTTCGCCGGCCGGACTCGAATGGCGAACTCGGCCGGTTGATGTCAAATATATGACCGTCTACGTAATTGGTTCAGTTTGTAACACCGATCGCTTGTTTGAGGACAGCATGACAACATCGGATACATCTAAAACGTCCGCCATCCGTCTATTCAGCATTGATGTTGCCGAGACCAGAATCGGCACGATCAGAGACCGCGTTCGTGCGTTTCGCTGGGATGCTTGGCGTGAGCCCGCGGACGCGGACGACTGGCGATACGGACCCCCAGCCGCGTTTATGCGTGGACTATGCGAACATTGGGTGGATCGTTACGATTGGCGCCGACACGAGCACGCAATGAACGCTCGGCCGCACTTCATCACGGCTATCGACGACACCGACGTACACTTCATTCACGAACAGGGGTCGGGCACGAACCCGGCGCCGCTGCTGATCGCTCACGGTTGGCCTTACTCGTTCCACTCTTACGATGGACTAATTGATCGGCTCGCACATCCTGAGCGATATGGAGCAAGTGTCGAAGAAGCATTCAGCGTGATCGTCCCGTCCTATCCGGGCTACGATTTCTCGAGCCGTCCGAGTCAACCGATGGGACCCCGCGCAATAGCCTTCCTGTTCGACAAGTTGATGGCAAGGCTTGGATACAATCGCTACATCGCGCATGGCGGAGATTGGGGGGCCCATATCACCAGTCTATTGGGCTTCTATCTCCCCGAACGGGTGCTCGGTATCCACTCCACAGCCTTAGCTATCCGCGAAGCGGGAGCTGAGCAGCTCTCCGGTGAGGTGCTGAGCTTGTCCCGATTTTCCGGACAGTCTGCTAAGCTGCGATCGGCAGCGACGAC
>CAXUFI010000025.1:0-17800 GCA_964250245.1 uncultured bacterium | reverse complement strand
TTGCAGATGCAGGCGTACGGGGAGCCGCAGCGGCGGATGACGGGCGGCGACTACCCCGCGCTCGCGTCGCAGGCCGCGGCCGGGAACCCGCTCGCGCTCTGGCTCGCGACGCTGCCGTCGCTCGCGAAGCTCGACATCCTGACGTACCGCATCGTCGCGGTCGGCTTACCGTTGCTCACGGTCGGCATCATTACCGGCGCCTGGTGGGCGAAAGAAGCGTGGGGCGCATATTGGCAATGGGATCCCAAGGAGACCGCCGCCCTCGCCTCGTGGACGGTCTATGCGCTCTACATGCACCTGCACACGCGCAACTCGTGGCGCGGCGTCCGCTCGGCGTGGATGTCCGTACTCGGCTTCATCTCCATCATGTTCTGCTATCTCGGCGTGAACATTTGGATCAGCGGGCTGCACAGCTACAAGATGTAAGCAGCCACGGTCGCGAGACTTCGCGGCCGGATAAAGCTGCCCGCAGCGTGACGTAGACGTCTCTTCTGTATCTCGAATCGGACCGATAACGTAGAAGAGCGGTGGCCTTGCGCCTCCGCCTCGCTACTGTGTTAGGAACCGACGATGTGCCAGAGGCGGCGAAGATCGGCATTCACTCGAGGCGCTCTGGCGGCGTACGCATGACTGCGGGCTCGCTTCCTCAAGGGCCAGGCCCGGGTTCGCTGAGCGTCGTGTTACCGGCGTTCGGCGAGAGCCGTTCGCTCGCCACGCTTCTCCCCAAGCTGCTCGCGGCAGCCGGCGCTTGTGCCGCATCGTTCGAGATACTGGTAGTGGATACGCGCGGCACGTTCGACGATACGAGTGCCGTTTGCCGGCGCTTCGGGGTCCATCACGTGCGGCAGAGCGGCGGCGACGATTATGGTGATGCGGTGCGAACCGGCATCGCCCAGGCGCGCGGCGATTACATCCTCTTTATGGACGCCGACGGCTCCCACGACCCCGGCTCGATCGCCGCAATGTGGGCATCGCGCCGCGGTTGCGATATCGTGATCGGCTCGCGATACGTTTCTGGCGGGCACACGGAGAACGGCCCGCTGTTAGTCGCGATGTCGCATCTGCTCGGTCTCGCCTTTCGTATGACGTTTCATCTTCCGGTAGCAGACGCCACAACGAGCTTCCGGTTGTACCGCGGCGACGTCCTGCGGAAGCTAACGCTGAGAGCGAACGGTTTCGACATTCTTCAGGAGATTTTGCTCGAGGCGTTGAGCGGTGCCCCGCGCGCGCGTATCGTGGAGATTCCGGTGACGTTCGTTCGACGGATCGCCGGAAAAAGCAAGCGTAAATTGATTCCGCTTGCGTTCGCCTACGTGACGACGTTTGCGAGACTCAAACGTTTTCACCAGGCGGACGCCTTCGTCTCGCACTAAGCCTGGACGAACGCTCTCTTAATCCAATGCACGCGGCCCACAAAGAAGTCGAAGGCGATCGCACTCGTCACCGAGACGATCACGATCTGAGCGGGCAGCCCGCGAAGTTGCACGAGCGGAGCCGCGAGCGGCATCAGCACGACGTACGGCACGAACCGCTCGGAGCTTAGCGCGTAGGGGATGCCCCAGAAAAGGTACCACTGTTCGGCTAAGGGCGCTAACTGGTGAAAAAACCAAGGCACGGCAGTAAAACCGCGCCGCGACACGAGCAGAACTGCGGTAAAAAGCGCTGAGAGCGGCGCAAAGACGAGCCAATCCGGCGACCAGTTGGCGTGCGCGTGCCTCACGGCCACGTGCGATACGTCGGCCGCATAAGCGCCGCCTTCGATAGCATATGAGGCCACGAGCACGGCCGCGATCGCCGCGATCCAGATGCAGCACCGGCGCGCGGCGCCGGGGAGCGGCGCGAGTAGCGCGCCTCCAAGAACGACGAACGGAAATTTTATCAGCCCGGCCAGCACGATGAAGATCGCAGCGGGCAGCGCCTTCGACCTGCGCGCAAAGGCGTACGCTGCCGCGAAGAGTACGAGCCCTTGAATGTCCGCGTGCGGATCCGCTACAGCGTAGAGCCATAGCGCCGGACATAGCGCGCAGGCAACTAGACCAGTGCGCGGAACGCGAGCCTTCGAAAGTAGCCAGACGAAGCCGGCGACGAAGGCGACATTCGTAATCCGAAGGGCCTCGATTTTCCCGTAAATCGACGAGCCGAAGTGCGTTTGCGCGATGTCGATCGCAACCCACAGCGGGCCGTAAACGACCGGCTGCATCGGTATATGGTTCGCAAACGCCTCGTACAGCGTTCCGACAAAGGCGTCGTGGCTGGGAGCGTACGAACGGAAACCGAGCAATCCCGTAGCTGCAAACTCGTACGGATCGGTCGTCGCCATCGCCGGCGCGATCAGCGACAGAGTGGCCATCGCGCAGGCGATCGCCGCAAGAATCCGCGGGTCCAACGGCGCCGGACGTTGCCGTAGCGAGAGCACGACGACACCGAGCGCGACGCACTGCGCGAGACCGATCGCGAGGGCAGCGCAGGCATACGGCGCGTGCGTCCACGAATTGCCGGCTCGATCGTCGCTAACGGGAATTGGGAGTGCCGCCATCCAGGCGAAGCGGCCGGCATCTTGAAACTGACTCTGCAGCGCCACGAGCGCTAATTGCGCTGCGTAGAGCGGTATGAGCGCGATGGCGCAGCCCAAAGCGCCCGCCACGGTGGGCCGATAGCGATTGATTTTAAGCGCGAGCGCCCCCACCGTGCCTGCGCAGAGCAGGCGCCACAGCATGGTGGAGCAGATGAGGTACGATAGAACGGTCACTAGCGATCTATCGGCATGCAGCTCGGACCGTCTGAAGGGCTGTTCTAACGGCCACTCGTGCGGCGGCCGATAAGCTGAGTGTGTCGACCCGTAAACGGCCCGGCGTCGCTTCTCATCGCATCACGCCGGCACCGGACGGACGAGAGGCAGCCGCGTCATCTTCTAGCGTACCCGTGGCCGCATCGCTGGCGAACCCAAATACCCGCGGGCACTGGTACACGAAGCGGTTGGCTGCGAACGCATCCGGGATCGTCGCGGCGCAGCTGCCGTATCGACTGCACATCGCTTCGCTGCGTCTCGGGCGGACGTTGGACGTCGGGTGCGGCATCGGGCGCCATCTACGACACTTGCGGAGCGGCAGCGTCGGCCTCGATCATAATGCCTACTCTATCCGGCATTGCCGACTGCTTGGTTTCACCGCCTACACTCCTGAGGAGTTCGAAGCGCTTCCCTCCGAGGACGGCAAACAGTTCGAAGCTCTCTTGCTGTCGCACGTTCTCGAGCACATGCCGCTCGCGACGGCAACCGAACTCGTTGCTACGTATGCGAAATACCTTCTGCCGCACGCGCGCATCATCATGATCACCCCGCAAATAGCAGGCTTTGCCAGCGATCCAACCCACGTGACCTACCTGACGTTCTCGTCGCACGCGAGCATCATCGGCGCTTGCGGCCTTACGCTCGTCCGGCAATACTCTTTCCCTTTTCCGAGCATCGTCGGCAGCATCTTCAAGCACAACGAATTCGTCTCGATCGCAAGCTTTCGCAATCCGTCGACAGCAGTTAGGGCGAACGAAGGTCCGCCGAACCCGGCCGCGACGCTGGCTCCAAACGATAACCTTCGAGGCCGCCCCAGCGGCCGGCGGTAAAGTCCAGCCAACTTTCGAGCATGGCGCGTGCCGGGCTCGGGTTTCCGGCGCGAATCGAGAAGTATACGAGGCCGATCGAGATGGCGATGGACGCTAGCGTCGCGGACGGCAGGTGATACCACTTGGCGTGCTTCAAAATTAAGATCAGGTTCCCGCGTAACGCCGTATAGACGTAGCGAGCGGATAGGATCTTGATCGAGCCGCCTCGGCTGTGCCCGATCGAGACGTCCGGAACGACGGCTACACCGTAGCCGTATCGGCGCGCTCGCAAAGCGAAGTCGACATCTTCACCATAGAGAAAGAAATCCGGATCGAAACCACCGAGCTGCGTAAAACGCTCCATCGAAACCAATATGCAACACCCGCTAATGAAGACGGGCTCGTGGCGCGAGGAAATGCTGCGGATCGCCCTTGGCACCGGCCACCAAAGCGAATATCGATAGCCGGCAGATTGTATGGACCCCGGTCCCTCAGCATTGCAAATGTTGGGTCCCACAGCTATAAGGGACGCATTCGCATCGAGCTCCGCTAACAATCGCGTAAGTAACAGGTCTCCATCTTCTAGCCAGGCGTCGTTGTTGAGAAACAGGATGTGGGAAGCGCCGGCCTCCGCCGCCAGCCGTGCGGCCCAATTCGCGCCACGAGCGTACCCGGCGTTGCGTTGAAGCCGGTGCATCCGCGCGAGCGGAAATTCTGCCTGCAAGATGGCGGCTTCATCGCTATCGGATCCGTTATCTACAACGATGGGCAGTAGCGGGATTCGGACGACCGTCCGCAGGCTTTGCAGCGCTTTTCGTGTATCGTGGCAGCCGTTAAAATTGACTATCGCCACCGCAACCAAGCCCCGTCTCATCATGAGCGAGGCATCGTGGTTCGAACGGGTCGGGCAGCAAAGAGGTGCGAATCGCGTGCACCATGCTCCTGATGGGCAAACTTGAAAACGCGCGGCGCGGATTGTACGTCGAATAGTATTGCGTTGAGGAGCAGCTGAAACCCGAATATAAGCGGTACCAGAACGACTGTAACGGTGCCGGGCGTGCGGGCGACGCCGCTGAGCAGGGCTTCGGCCCACCAATAAGCGCCGAGCGTACTCCCCAAAGCTGAAAGAAGCAATCCGGCAACGAGAAACAGCGAACCGACATTCATGTCCGAGACGACATACTGCCAAAGCAGCCGGCGGGCAAAGGCACGAGCGAGCCGGATTGGAAAGGATCCGATGGCTGCCGATATAGCCAGATTGCTGCGCTCGGCTCCGTAACGAGCCGGCATCTCGTAATCGGCGATCTCGAATCGACGTAGACCGAGCTCCGTAAGCAGCGAGATTTCGAAGTAATAGCGGTCGTTCAGGCGGCTGAGGTCGATCCGTCGTAGAGTCTCGGCCCGCATCGCGATGAATCCGTTGGTCGGATCGATCCCGTTCCAATAGCCGGTGGTAATACGGACGAGCAACGTCAATAACGAGTTGCCCAAGAGACGGATCCCCGGCATCATGCGGACGACCGCCGAGCCCGAGAAGCGGTTTCCTTTCACGATGGCCAGACGCGGGTTCGCTTGCAGGATCACGATCATTTCCGGAACGTAAAGCGGATCCATCTGCCCGTCGGCATCCAGCTTGACGACGTATGTTGCACCAAGTTGGAAAGCACGCCGGATGCCGGTTTTCGTAGCCGCCCCGACTCCGCGGTTGCTCTGATGCTTGAGGACTTCAACGCGCGGCTCATCGGAGAATCTGGTTTCTACCACGATGCCGCTTTCCTCAGAACAGCAGTCGTCGACCACGACGACGTGATCGACGACCAGGAGCGCGGCCTCGACCACGGCGGCAATGGTTTCCGCCGCACGATAGAGCGGAATGACACAGACGACCATACCGCAAGTATCGTCCGTCCGGTATCTCAGCGTTACACAATTTTCGGAAACTGATTTTTTGACTATTAACGGGTCGGCGGCCTACTGCTGCAACGCAGTCACTTCACGGCCGGCAGCGCCAGTGTAATGTCGATGAACGCGAGCGCGTAGCCCTGAGGCTTGCGGTGCTCACATGAAAGAATCGATATGCGATGACGGCCGAGCCTGAGCGCACCGGTCGCGATCGTGGCCTCAAATCCGGCGCGGGCAAGGGTCTGATCCTGAAAGAGAAGCGCGAGCCGCTCGTTTCGAAGCCCACTACGTGCGGTCAAACGCGATCCCCCGTCGACTCGGAATTTAATATCGGTTGCCGCTATGCCGTTGGCGCTGTCCATCGCGACACCAAACAGTCGTAGCGTCTCGCCGCGCCGAAGGACGACCTGCCGGGCGGGAACTAGCCGCCTATCGACTTGCACCTGAGTGATCTCGCCTCGATCGTCCGAGCCGGTTCCGGCTCGAGATACGTGAAAATCGTCGCGCATTGCATAGATCGTAGCGGGCGTCAACACGAGTGAGAGCGCGGCCAAGCTCGCGCAGGCGGCAGTTCGGACGTGTCTGCGCGCCCGACCGGCTGCGAGAAATCCGACGTTCGTTACGGCGATGAGAAATGTTTGCGTGAGCAACGGGTACCAGTACCGCCCCGCTAAAGCCAGATAGCCATCAGCCGCAGTAGATAAAGCGAATAACAGGGCGCTAAGCGTCACGTACGCCGTTAGGGCAAGGTCGTTTCCGAGAAAGCCGAGCGCGCGCATCCTTCCGTGCCGCTTCGCGACGAGCCGCAAACGGCAAAGAACGTCGTATTGACGACCGAGGGTGGCACCGACCGCGATCAAGGTCCCAGATGCTACGAGAACGGCGAGGGTAGTAGCGACCGTTTTGTTTCGATCGAAGGCCGAAGCACCCCTAATTCCGCAGTGCAACCAAAACGAGAAGAAGGTAGCACCGCCGAGGTAAGCTTGGGAGAGCGCGTCTCCAAGATTCGTTGCTGCTAATCGAGCCGCGGCCAGGAAGCCGTTGCCGTCGTAGGCGTGGTTTACGCTGGTACCATGGAACGCGCCGCCGGGCACCGATAGACGAGCGAGCACTACAGCTGCGCCAGGAAGGGCTGCGATAAAAACCGCGAGATCGATTCTGCTCGCGCCGGCCGCCGAAAGTTTTCTAGGCCAGAGGGCCAACATGCTCGACACGATCATGACCACCGCGTACTGCATCTTCGTAAAAGCTAGGATACACAGAGCGGCCGAAAGAAACGTTATATAGCGTCGAGTTTCCGGATTGGAACGCGCGCATAATACGAGCAGAAAACAAAGATTGACGAAGAGCGCGCTCTGGTTGTCAGGCTGTATATAGGCTGAGAGCCACTGGCTCATCGGGAATAAAGCAACGGCTCCGAACAAAAGCAGGCGCTGCGCTCGTACGAGTACGATCCGCCGCAAGATAGCATAGACGACGCAAAGCGTTAACGAAAAATACACCAGGTTGATCAGGCGTCCGGAATAGAACGCCGTAACGAGCGAGCGCCCGGACAACGCGTACCCGGCCTCCATCGCTCCCGCGACGATCATGTAGTACAACGGCGGATAGGTTTCCATCGCATATGGAACTTTCGCGTTATCCGCCGGCGGATGTTGCGCTCGGGGCGGCGCGCGCCGATCAATCGCGCGGCGGCCGGCATCGCCGCGGTCCGGCCCCACGGTCGCTGCGAAGTTGTACCGAAGCCGCCGGTAGTCGATCGTCTGCATAAGATACCGCGTCTGCGGACTTACGTAATTCTCGGGTTCGCTCGCGTGCAGACGAAACGGAGCGCCGGCATTGAAGAAAGCGAAAGCATAGTCGGCGTGCGCGATTTCGTCGGGCTGCATGAAGAACGGTACCACCAGCACGTATGCCGTCGAGAGGCAAAGCGCGATGCTCGCGATGCTCGCGATGATCGCGATCTCGATCGAGTCCTTCGAAACGCCCGTGCTCACCAACGTACTATCGGCAGCAACCGTAGCTTCACTTCGGCGATGCCGGCGCCGACACAGTGAGGATGGAGCCGGCCGGCCGTTCGCTCAGGTTCAAGCGTCAGGCCGGTGCTTTCGCCGCGATCGTGCTGTTCGCCGCCCTCATGGGTCTCGCTGCGAGACTGTGGCAGTTCGGCGTCGTCGGCCCATTTTCCGATCCTATGGATTTTCGGGCCTTTTACTGCGCCGGGGCGGCGCTCGGGCAGCGCGAGAATCCGTACCGGGTCGAGCCCGACCGCGCGTGTCAGCGCGAGGTGCTCGTCGAAGCGGGCCTGCCCACGAGCGACTACCCCGGCCTCCCGGCTCCCTTTCCGCCGTATGCGCTCGTCGCTTTTGCGGCACTCGCGCTGCTGCCGTTCCGGCCGGCCGTCGACTTCTGGTTTGCGACCAACGTTTTTGCAATCGGCGTCGCGATCGTCTCCATCACCAAACTATCGGGTTGCCGCCCCGCGTTCGTAGCCGCCGCACTCGTCCTGCCCGCGGGAATCGTGTGCCTTTCGCTCGGACAACTCGTGCCCATCGTGCTCGCTGCGGCTCTCTTCGCTGCGCTCTGTGCCCGGCGTGGTAACGGCTCGGGTGCCGCTATCGGCGCGACGATTGCCGCCCTCGAACCGCACCTTGCGTTACCGCTTTGGCTCGGTCTCGCGCTCTTCGTTCCGGCAGCACGCAAACCGCTGGTCGTCGCGTCAGCGGCGCTCGGCGCGCTCACGCTGCTGCCGGGCCTGCCGTTAAACCTCGAATATGCCGGCTCGGTCGTTCCCGAGCATGCGCGCGCCGAATTAAACAATTTCGAAGTGCAATACAGCTTATCGTCGCTGCTGGCCGCTTTTCACGCTGCGCCCGAAGTTGCGCTTCGGGCGGGGGCGGCCTGTTATGCCGCCATGCTCGTCTTCGGCCTAACCCTCGGCGCCGCGCTACGGCGCCGCTTCGAAGACGGCGCCTATGCCGTTCTAACGCCGCTTGCCGCAGTCGCCTTGGGCGGCCCGTTCTTACACATCCAACAGACGGTTGCCGCGGTCCCGCTCGGCTTCATGCTCGTAGCACGGTTCCCGCGCCGATCGCTTCGGTTTTCGTGCGCGACCTTCGCACTCTTTTTACTCGCAATCCCCTGGCCCCTGATCGATATGGTTCGCCCGCAACCGGTGCCGGTGGCGGCACGAGTACCGGCCGCGTTCAGCGTCCCCGTTACGGAATCGAGGGCGGACCGCTCGAGCGAACTCGCATACACGGCCTTCATCGACCGCTTCGAGCGGCGAGCCGGCATGCACTCGCCGGCCGAGCTGATCGCACGCAAGGCGCCCACGTGGTTCGCAATCGTAGCACTCCTAAGTCTCGCCTGCTGCTTAGCATATCGTCCCTACGGCAGCCGGCGGCCCCGTTAATATTTCGCTTCCATCTTCACGCCGTCGACCGTCTTCTGCTTCCGGGGAGTCACGGCCGAAGCACCCGGCAAGCGCCGCTCATTGCAGTAGCGCCGGCTTCGACGTCTTCGCTCTGATTTGCACCAACTGATTGCTTTGGGTGTCCGAATACGTGGCAATGCGATTGCGGCCATCGTGTTTTGCACTGTAAAGCGCGACGTCGGCTCGCGCGCGCAAGGAGACGGCATCCACCTCTCTTCCCTGTGCCGAAGCGATGCCGACGCTTATCGTAGCTCCGTTGAGCGACGTAACCGCGTCCAACCGCAGCCGCTCCATAACCGAGAGCGCTTGCGTCACATTCGTATCCGGCAACGTCACCGCGAATTCGTCGCCCCCCAAGCGGAACCCCCGATCGGCGGGCCGCAGACCGCATATCAGTCGAGCCAGGGTCGCGAGCACGTAATCGCCGTGGATATGTCCTTTGATATCGTTGACCGCTTTGAATTCATCGACGTCGATCAGCGCCAGCGTGACGACGCCTCCCTGGCGTTCCATGGCCGCGAGCGCTCGCTGGAGCTCGTCTTCGTACGCGCGATAGTTTCCGAGGCCGGTCAACGTATCGGTTTGTGAAGCTTTGGTAAGCCGGCGAAGTTCGTTCGCGCGCGAGGTCTCGAAGGCTCGCCGATCGCGAATGATGATTACGGCTGCGCCGCTAAAGAGCGTGCCGGCCACGAGCGCAATAAGCAGGATCGTCCGCGACACGAACGATTGCGTGCCGGCTAGGCGTGCCAGATAGCCGCTTGCGATGTCGTGTTGCTCGCCGATCCGTTTGTCGAGCCGGGCCTGCATGGCCTGGAATATGCGCGTCGTTGCTTTAAAGGTTGCGGGCGCTTCCGGAGAGCCCGTATCGATCTGCGCGAACAGCGTTCGTAACGTATCGACGTACCGCGCATGATCGGCATACGTCTCTTGCGCTACGGTACGATCCGCGGCACTGCCGATGCTCGTGATGCTCGCGAGCGAGGCTTCGACGCTATCGGCTGCGATGCGCTCCTCGTTAAAATTCGAGTACCAATCGGAGCCGAGGGGACTGAGCCCCTGCACGCGCACGATGAACGCTTCCTGCCACAGCTCGCGCTCGATCACTTCGTAGTGATGGTTTAACGTGTCGGCTTGCAACGTGTGACCGGCCGCATACTCTATCGATTTGATGGCCGCCACGGCAGAGATGATCAGCGCGATGAATACGAGGATTAGGCCGCCAGAGATGACGTCTACAACGAGGCGCGCTTCTTTTTGCATGCGGGGCTTGCCTCTGTATGCTTGGTAACGTGCTTCTTAAGCTATCGGCAAGCGAATTTACCGTTTTTAGTGCGGTGCATCGTATCGAGCACGTCTCGATACGCGTCGATCGGCCTGGAGCGCAGGATCAGCGCGACGACGGCGCGGCGTGCGCGATCCCCGTCTCGAGCGGACCGAAGCCGCTATTGAGCACGACGACGCCTACGACGATCAGCGCGATCCCAGCGATCTTTCCGATGCTGAGCCCCTCGCCGAAAAATAGGACCGACACGACCGTGACGATGACGTAGCCGAGCGCGGCCATCGGATAGACGGCCGACAACGCGCGCGTGTTGATCGCCGCGAGCCATAGCATCATGCTCGCCGCTTCCGCTACGATGCCGCACACGATCAACGGCTCAAAGAGCGCGAGCACGAGCGACAGCGGATGTTCGAGCGGGTTCTCGGGCAGGTGCGCGCCGCGAACGCCGACTTTGAGCAGCAGTTGCCCGGTCGACGCGCAGCAAATCGAAAGCAGTGCCGCAATGAGCCAAATCGGTATTTTCACGCGTTAACTTTCTCGGCGCGGCGCCGGTTTGCCGCCTCTCCCGTCGAGACGCTCTCGCGGCGAAGCGAAGATCGGATAACGGCTCGATCGGCGGCGCAAGGTCCGGATTTCATCGCCGGTGGACCTTCGGCGCGCCACGCGCCGAACGGCCCGGTCGAGGCCGGCCGAACAGCCGCGCGAGGAATTCGCGAATCGGGTTGATGCCGGCGAGCGCCTTTTCTTGCTCCGCCTTTTGCGCTCGCACCCAGCGCGGGCCGTTCGAATGTGCGAGAGACATACTGCGAGCCTACCATAGCCGGCCGGCCGGATGCGACCGCCTGCAACGCGCGAGCCCCCGCTCCGGGTTATACGCGCGATGAGCGCCCTCACCGCCCCCGCCACGCTCGAATCGCTCGCCCTCTCCGACGGCTACGCCGCGCTCGGCGCCGCCTTCGTCGAGCGGCGCGACCCGTCGCCGCTCCCGGAACCCTATCTGGTTGCCTTCAACCCGGATGCGGCGGCCTTGCTCGGTCTCGAGCCCGGGCAGAGTGAGCGTCCGGAATTTCTGCGGCTCGCCGCGGGCTGCAGCCGGTTCGCTTCGATCGAGCCGTTCGCCGCCGTCTACGCCGGTCATCAATTCGGCTCGTTCGTTCCGCAACTCGGCGACGGACGCGCCATCAGCCTCGGCGAGGTGCGCACGAGCGCGAGCGACGTATACGAGTGGCAAGTCAAGGGCGCCGGGCTGACGGCATTTTCGCGCTTTGCCGACGGCCGCGCGGTTTTACGCTCGACGATCCGCGAGTACCTATGCAGCGAAGCGATGGCCGCGCTCGCCATCCCGACCACGCGGGCGCTCGCGATCGCCGGGAGCGACGAGCCGGTGTATCGCGAGACCGCCGAAACGGCCGCCGTGTTGACGCGCCTCGCGCCCTCGCACCTGCGCTTCGGAACGTTCGAATACTTCCACTACGCCGGCCGGCCCGAAGCCGTGAAGACCCTCGCGGATTACGCGCTCGCGCGCTTTTTTCCGCACTTCGCCGAGGCCGGACCCGAGCGTTACGCGGTCTTTCTGCGCGATGTCGTCGAACGGACGGCGCGCCTGATCGCGCGCTGGCAAGCCGCCGGCTTCGCGCACGGCGTGATGAACACGGATAACATGTCGATCCTCGGGCTGACCCTCGATTACGGCCCGTACGGTTTCCTCGACGCGTACGACCCGGGATTCGTCTGCAACCATACCGACGCCGGCGGGCGCTACGCTTTCGACCGTCAGCCGGGCATCGGGCTGTGGAACTGTACCGCCCTCTCCGTGGCGCTCTCGTCGCTGCTCTCCGAAGAGGCGCGCGAAGAAGCGCTGGCAGCGTATAAGCCCGCGTTTGCGGCTGAATTCGCCACGCTGCTATACGAGAAGTTCGGATTTCAAAGGCGGCAGCCCGGAGACGCCGGCTTCTTCACCGGCATCTTCGAACGCTTAGCCGAGGCGCGCGTCGATTACACGAATTTTTTTCGGGCCTTAACGACGGTTACCGGCGCCGCGTCACCCGGGGGCGACGGTGCGCTCCTCGCGCTCTTCGATCGCCCGGAAGACGGCCGCGACCTGCTCGACACGTACCGCCGCCGTCTGCACGACGAATCGCCCGACGATCTCGCGCGGCAGACGCAGATGCGAGCCGCCAATCCGAAATTCGTCCTGCGTAACTACCTTGCGGAGCAGGCGATTCGCGCCGCGCAAGGCGGCGACTTTACCGAAATCGCGCGCCTCCACGACGTGCTGCGCCGGCCTTTCGACGACCAGCCCGAACGCGAGACGTACGCGGTTTCGCCGCCGGCTTGGGCGAGCACGCTCTCCGTCAGCTGCTCGTCCTAGGTCTTGCCGCGCGCCGCATCCTCAATTCCCGGTAGCGCCGCCGGCGACCGCGCGCGCGCCCGGGGTAGCCGTTCCTTGCGAACCGAGCACGTACGGGAGCACGAGGAGCGGCGCGAACGCGCAGGCGACGATCGCGAACCCGTAGCCGCCGCCCGCGAGCGTCGCTACCGTCCCCAGTAGCGGGCCCCCGGCCGGGCCCCCGCGGGCGGGGGGGGTGTGTGGGGGGGGCCGCCCCCCCCCGCCCCCCCCCCCGCCCCCCCCCGCCGCCCCCGCCCCCGGTGAAGGCGAGATTGTACGCTCCCATCGCGGCCCCGCGCGTCGCGGTCGAGCTGTGTTCGAACAGCAGGCCGAGGGCGACCGGAACGACGGCCGACCACGCGGAGCCGAGAAAGAAGCCGGCGACGACGACCGCGGCGAGCGAATGGGCGCCGGCGGCGAGCACGCAGCCGATCGCTTGGAGGACGACCGTCGGCACCGCCACGGCGCGGGGGCCGAAACGGTCCACGCAACGGCCGCTCGGGTACCGCAGCACGAACGCGACGAGCGCCGAGGCGCTGAAGATCGCGGCGCCGTTGACGATGCCGCGCTGGTGAAACGTCAAGACGGCGAGACTCCCGTTCACGCCGCCCTGCAGCGTGCAGGCCAGCGCGAAGCCGCAGGCCGGCAGCCAAAGCCGCTCGACCCGGACGCCGATCCCGCGCGGCGCGCGGCGCGCGTCGTACCGCTTGGGCAGGGCGAAGAGGCAAGCCGCTCCGAGTGCCGCGAGGACGGTCGCGTAGAGGTATTGTTCGCGCCCGATCCCGTGCTGCCACAGAAACACGCTAAGCGCCGGGCCCACCGCAAAGCACAGATTACCGATCATCCCGAGCGTCGCCACGTCGGAGACGGCCCGCTCGGGCGATGCGAGTTCGCTCGCGTACGCGAACTCGGCCGTCATGTAGGCGACAACCGCGATGCTGCGGACGCCCAGCAATACGCCGCCCCAGACGGCGCCGTGGACGAGGGCGAGCCCGGCGAGCGAAGCGACGCCGAGCGCCGCCGAGGCGCGGATCGTCGGCAGCCGGCCGAGCCGGTCTACGAGCACCCCGACCGGCAGACTCACGAGCAGCGCGCTGAACATGCCCGCCCCCATCGCGATGGCGACGGCGGCGGGCGACGCTCCTTCCGCCGTCAGCGCGAGCGGCATCGTTCCGACGGGGACATTGAGCGCGAGTTCGAAGAACAGCGCCGATACGACGATTACGGCGTAGACCATCGGACGATCTTACCACGGCTTACCAAAGTGGTTGTGGCCGCGAGCGCCGCTTGCTATGAAGTACCTCGAGCTCTTCTGCTCCGGGCCGTGCGTGCGGCGTCTATTATTCGAACGTCAATCCGCGCCCGGGCGCGTTAGGATGAAGGGGTTAGTGGCAGTACACGAAGCGCAATCCTATAAAGATGAAGGAACGCCGGACGAGCAATCGCGGCGAACCTTTCTAGCAAACGCGACGCTCGGCATCGGCGGGATCATCGGCCTCGTGCTCACGGTGCCGCTCGTGACGTCGCTCATCCCGCAATCGCTCGTCGAGCCCGATAAAGCGGGCGCCGGCGTCTGGGCGGATCTGCCGAAAGACCAATTTTCGAAGGTCGCCCCGTCGGCACCGCCCGTCAAGATCACGTTCAATTTCAAATACGCCGACGGCTATTTTCCGCCGGCCGACGATACGCAGTTCGTTTGGGGCGTCAAATTAACGCCGGCCCAAGAAGCGAGCTTCAAGGACAAGCGGCCCGACCTCTATACCACGGCCGGCAAAATCACCTATCCCGCCATTACGATGAGCTATGTCGTCTTCAGCTCGATCTGCCCGCACCTCGGCTGCCGCTTCAATTGGGATACGGCGGCGAATCGCTTCATTTGCCCGTGTCACGGATCGCAATTCGGTCCCGACGGCGGCAAGCTCGCCGGGCCCGCCCCACGCGGCCTGGATCCGCTGCCGTTTCGCGATAAGGACGGCGCGGCGCAGGTCACCTGGATTCAGTATAAGTCGGGCGCACCCGACCGCGTCATCGTCGCCTACAGCTAACTACGAAAAGGTTCTCTCTTGAGCGTTTTGACTTGGATCGAGCAGCGCACGGGGATCGTCAGTCAGGCCACGGATTTCCTGACCGAAGACGTCCCCGGCGGCGCGAGCTACTGGTACGTTTTCGGCAGCGCGACGATCTTCGCGATGATCTTACAGATCGTCACGGGGATCTTTTTAACGTTTTATTACGCACCGTCGACGGCTTCGGCTTGGGAGTCGACGAGCTACATCTATCATAACGTGCCCCTCGGCTGGTTCGTGATCAGCCTGCACTTCTGGGGCGCGACGGCGATGATCGCGCTACTCCTGATGCACATGCTGCAAGTGCTGCTTTGGGGCGCGTATAAAGCGCCGCGCGAAGTCTCGTGGATCATCGGCATCCTGCTGCTCGTGATCACGCTCGTGCTCGGTTTGACGGGCTACCTGCTGCCGTGGGATATGAACGCGTACTTCGCCTCGCAAGTCGCGATCAATATCGCTTCGTCGGTACCGATCGTCGGCAACGCGACGCAGCAATTCCTCAGCGGCGGCGCCGGGATGGGCACGCTCACGATCAACCGCTTCTTCGGCTTGCACGTCTGGTTGATGCCGGCGGCTCTCATCCTGCTCGCCGCGGCGCACCTGGCGGTATTTCGCCATAACGGCGGCGCCGGGCCGCCGGTCGATCACGAGCTCAAGAAGCTGCCGCAGGGCCGTTTCTGGCCCAACCAGATGTTCATGGATGCGCTCGCCTCGTTCGTGGTGTTCGGCATCATCGTCGCGCTCGCGATCTTCTCGCCCGCTCCGCTCGACCAGAAAGCGGACCCGACGCAAAAATTCATCGCGTACCCGGCCTGGTATTTCCTCGCGCTCTACGGCTTGCTCCGGCTCGCCGGGCAGACGCCGCAGGCGATTCAGCCGATCGCGAACCTGCTTGCGACCGTCGTCATTCCGAGCCTGGCCGTCGCAGTGCTCATCCTGCTGCCGTTTCTCGATCGCAATCCGAGCCGGCAACTCAACCGCCGGCCCTGGATCCTCGGCGTCACGGCCGTTTCGCTCGTGCTTGCGATCGGTCTCTCGCTCTACAGCGCTCTCGCCGTCCAAGGCGAGCAGGCGGAGGCGGGCGGCGGGGGAGCCGCGGCCTCGGCCGCAGTCGCTTCGAATTCGCTCGGCGCCGGCGCTTCGGCGGGGTCCTCCTCGACGGTCGCTCAGTCGTCGACCGGCGCCCAAGGCGCGAGCGTCAAGGGTGGTCAGATCTTCACGCAAAATTGCGCGAGCTGCCATCAGGCCAACGGTCAGGGCCAGGCCGGCGTCTTCCCCGCGCTCGCCATGAATAAGGACGTCACGGGCGATTCGAAGCCGATCATTCACACGCTTCTGTACGGCTTGCAAGGCAAAGTCATCGACGGCAAGACGTACGGCGCGCAGATGCCGGCTTGGAAGGGTCAGCTCTCCGACGCCGACATCGCCGCGGTCATCACCTACATCCGCAACTCCTGGGGTAACAAGGCGAGCCCGGTCGTCGCGGCCGACTTGGCGAAAGTTTCGAAGTAGGGAGCGAGCCGCGGTAGCGGCGGCGCCGGCAACAGCGCCGCCGCCCGGCAGGGCGGCCCGTCGTACAGATAGAGATTGTCGTTCATGGCCGTCGCGATGATACGGCGATTGCGGCCGTACGTCGGATCCGGCTGCGGCCGTTTCCTGCCCGCTATCACGAGGGCGCGCGGCGCGGTGCAGATCGCCCGGCGCGGATCGGAGGCCGGGTTGGTCGCCGCATCGTCGGGCCCGGCGAGTTGCGCGACCGGCGGCCGCGTGTAGAAGATCACGGCGTTGCCGCCGGAGACGCCTTGGATCGCGATCACGTCGCCGGGGCGGCGTTCGCGCTCGATCGCGGCCGCCAGTGGCGGAATCGGCTTGAAACGCTCGACGACGGGCTCGCCGAGAACGGCTAAGATCAGCAAGACGAGCCCGCTCGCCCCGCCGAGCACGAACGGACCGAGCCAAGCCAGCCGGTGCGCGAGCAAGAGTGCGAAACACGCGATCGAGCCCAAGAGAATCACGCCGCCGAGCGCCATGAAATCGTTGCGGATCTGCTGCAGGTCCGCCGTCAAACGATTGTCATGGGAGAACGCCCACATCGCGAAGCCGACACCCGCAATCGTCAGCGGCACGACGGCCGTCCAAGCGAGGGCGCTCCGGCGGTCCGCGCGCTGCGAGACGCGGTCGAACCAGAGCGCCACGAGGATCGCGAACGCGGGGAGTTCGAGCGCGATGTAGTTCGGTAATTTCGTTTTGGCGAGGCTGAAGAATACGAACGGCACGACGGCCCAGACGAGCGCCAAACGCGAAAAGCTCGTGTCGGGTCCGGCGCGCGCGCCGCGCCAGTTCTCGGCGAGCGCGGGCACGAGGAAAGCGAACCACGGAAAAAAGCCGAGCACGACCACGGGCACGTAGTACCAGAGCGGCCCGCTCTGGTTTTCGATCGTCCCGAGGTACCGTCCGACCGTGTAATGCCCGATGAGTTCCGCGAAGGCGAGGCCGCCGGCGGCGTGCCACAGCGCGGCCGCCCAGGGCAGGATCACGAGCCCGGCCACGCGCGCCCCGCCCGCGACGTCACGTCCCCGCGGGCCAAGCGGCCTTCGGTCTGCCGAGGCCGTATCGACGGCGCGCTCCCAAAGAAACCAAGGTCCGACGACGAGCACCGCCATGACGGGGGCGACGAGACCTTTGGTGAGCGTCCCGAGCGCGAGCGCGACCCAGCCGGCGTACCACCAGCGGCCGTATACGCCCGTGCGTACGGCCGCGAACCAGGCCAAGATGGCCGCCGTCACCATGAGGTCGAGCAGTGCGTCCATGATGGCGAGCCGGCCGACGACGGCCTGCATGAGCGACGTCGAGAGGATCGTCGCCGCCAGCAGCGCCGCGCGCGACGACGCGTAACGCGCGACGGCGAAGCCGACGGCGGCCGCCATGGCGATCGTCGCCAGCGCCGACGGCAGCCGCAGCGCGAATTCGGAGGTGCCGAGCACCTTGGCGAACGCCGCTGCAATCCAGAAGTAGAGCGGCGGCTGCACGAACCAGGGGACGCCGTTGAGGTGCAGGACGACGACGTCGCCCGTCAGCAAGATCTCGCGCGCGACTTCGCCATAGGCGGTCTCGCTGTTGTCCCACAG
>CAXUFI010000024.1:16045-18314 GCA_964250245.1 uncultured bacterium | reverse complement strand
GGATCGAGGAGAACACCAATCTCGTCGCGCGCGCTTGATCCTCGGTGAGCGTAAACGTCTCGCCCTCCTGGATCAGATCGTGCGCGCGATTAACGAAATCGACGAGCGGCTGGCAGCGGGCGGTTTCGAATTTCTCCTAAAGGCGCCTACCGGCTCCGGAAAAACCGAAGTGATGTTCCGGGTCGCGGTGCGTGAAGCGTTGCGCAGCGGCGGCTACGTCTGCCTCGTGGCGCCGACGCGCGATCTCGTGCGGCAAGATTGCACCTATTTCCGCGACCGTCTGGAGGGGACGGGGCTCGGCGTAGGCGAGGCGCACGGCGGAATCTCGCCCGGTGAACGGCGCGCCATGCTCGAGAGCGTGTCGCGCGGCGAGACGCGCTTCATCATCGGCAGCGCGATGATGATCTCGGTGCCGCCTCTGTGGGACGTGCTCGACCGCAGTGCGCTGACGATCATCGACGATGTCAACGCCTTCGACGAGCGCGAGCATTTGCGGTTGCTCGAAGATCTGGATTGTCCGCTGCTCTTCGCGTCGGCGACGCCCAACGAATTGCAGCGCTTCCTCGAACGCGTGGGCGCGTTTAAGAATACGATCGCGATGCGCGGGATGCCGTTCGACGTGCTGCCGACGAAAGTGCATAAGACGCCGGGCGTCTGGGGCGAGCCCGCGACCGAACAGCTCGCGCGCGCCGACGCGCTCATCCGGGAGCATCTCGAACGCAAATCGCGCATCTTCGTCATCGCGCGCACGCGCGGCGACGTGCCCAAGCTCGCCGGGCGCCTGGAAGAAACGTACGGCATCACGGTGCAGCAGTTGCGCGGCGACATGGCCGACAGCGCCGAACACAAGAAGCGAAACCGGCGCAGCGGCGTGAACGTGTACGGTACGTCGACGCGCGTCGAAGAGATGCGTGCGTTCCGGGAAGGCGCGCCGGCGATCCTCGCGGCGACCAACCTCGTCGGCAGCGGACTCGACATCCCGGCCGCCGATCTCATCGTGATTACCGATTCGGACGCGTTCGGCGAAAGCGAGATCGAGCAACTCATCGGTCGCGTCGGGCGGCGCGAGCGGCCGTCGGACGGGGTACTGCTGGTCGATACGACTTTCGAGAAGAACCCCTCGCGCGCGATGGGCGCGAGCGGACGCGCCCAAACGTTTATGCCGTCCGGCATGCGGTCCAATTCGCTGCGCTTCCGGCGGCGCTAGCGTGCAGCACGCTCCGATCGGATCGTTCGACGAGTTAGCCGACGTCTACGACCGGTATCGCATCGGTTACGCGGCCGAATTGTACGACGCCATCTTTTCCTACGGTTTGCGCCCGGGCGACCGCGTCATCGACATCGCGAGCGGAACCGGTCTCGTCGCCGCCGAGCTGACCGCGCACGGCTGTGCCGTCGTCGGGGTCGATATCTCGCAGGCGATGTGCGCGAAGGCGCGCGAACGCGTTCCGAACGCATCGTTCGTCGTGGGGAAGGCCGAAGCGTTACCGTATCCGGACGCCGTCTTCGATGCCGCAACGTGCGCGCAGTCGTTTCACTGGTTCGATCAGTCGCGCGCGCTGGCTGAGGTGACGCGGGTCGTCCGGCCGGGCGGCACGGTCGCCATCTGGTGGAAGGGCTTCATGCGCGGCGACGCGGTGCGCATCTTACGTGACGAGGCTGCGAGCGAGATCGGTCTGCCGCCTCCCGACGATCTGCTCACCAAAGATTTTTCGGCCTTCGACGCCGCCCCGCTCGAAAATCAGGTGTTACGGGTCGTGCCTTGGATCGCGCCGATGACGGTCGCGGGCTTCCTCGGATACGAACGTTCGCGGGCGCGCGCGCGGTTCGCGTACGGCGAAAAACTCGAGGCCTACTTCGCGGCGCTCGCGACCCGCCTCGGACCTCCCGAAAGCGAACTCGCGCTCTCCTATCTGCAACTGCTGTATCTCGGCCGCATCCCCTCGCGATAACGGTCGCGAGCGCCGGCCCGCCGGCCGCGGACTATGGGCCCGCGAAAATGCCCGGCAAGAGCGGCGTACCTTCGGCCCGGACCGCCGCTAAATTATGCGGATCGATGCCGAGCAAGCCGAGGATCGTCGGCGCGATCTCGGTGGTTTCGACGTCTTTAAAGACGCGCTCGGAGACGGCTCCCGGATACGCGACCAAAAGCGCGACGTGGCGGTCGTCGGGATTGAAGCCGCCGTGCTCGGCGATCTTCGTCGCACTCTTGCCCGCATAGATGACGCCGTCGAGCGGGCGCACGATGATGTCGGGCGCCCGCGGGTCG
>CAXUFI010000024.1:0-16035 GCA_964250245.1 uncultured bacterium | reverse complement strand
TTGCGCCCGTGGGGGGGGGGGCCTTTTTGGGGCGGGCGCCCGCGGGTCGTGCGGGGCGACCGCGAACCCGCGCGGCGGGTGCGCCCCGTCGAAGACGGTGGAGATACCTAATTTCTGCGCGGCGAGTTCGAGCGCGGCGATGGCTTTGGCGCGCACGGCCTCCGTCGACTCCTCGAACCACAGCAGCGCGATGTCGTCGGCGGTGATCTGATCGGCGTTCGGGACCGTCGTCGCGAGCAACGTGTCGTCGACGATTCGGCGCAACGTCCGATCGATCGGCGTCTGGCCGTGCTTGGCGCTTACGATAATCGCCGTCGACCGGCGCAACCCGCGTTCTTCGAGAGCGCGCAGCATCTTGGCGAGCGAAGCATCGACGAATTCCAGAGCACTCGCGACCTCGGGACTCGGTTCGGCGCGGGCGTTCTCGTAGCCGCCCGTGGCAAGCTTTTGCGCGACGCTGAGCGCTTGAAAGTTCATGCCGAGAATGTTCGGAACGGGCGCCCGGGCGGCGCCGTCGTGCGTACGGCCGTGGATCTCGTTAATGACGGCCGCGACTTTGAGCGCGTCGTACGCTTGCGTGCCGGGCTCGGTGCCGTCGGTCGCGGCGATTTCCGGATCGTACAGGTCGTCGACGCCCGCGCCGCTCGGTCCGTTGACGAGATCGTAGGCCGGATGTTTATCCGACCAGGCCGTATAACCGCCGGCCCGCCGGATCGCTTCGAAAATCGTGTCGACGCGCAAATAGCTGTGGGGATAGACGGGTACGCAGCCGCGGCTCGTGAGCGCGAGCGGAAGCTTCGCCGGATCGATCCCGCCGCCGGCGTCGAGTTCGGTCGAGTTGCGGTCGATCGACTCGTCATACAAGACTTCGGTGCCGCGCGCGCCGCGGCAAGCGGAACCGGGCTTAAAGAGCGTTTTGTCGTACGAGTCGTCGTAATACACGCCGGTCGTCACCGGGTTGCCGCCCGTGACTTGCGCGACCAGCCCCGGAAACGAGTCTGACGGAGCCGGTGTGAACGCGTTCACGTACCGCTTCCCGCGCGCGGAGAGCATCGCGAGCGCCGAGTGCGGGTGAAACGCGACGTAGCGCGCGAGATCGATCTCGTGCATGCCGTCCACGCTGACGAGAAGCACGTGATCGATACACGTTTCTCCGCGCAGGCACGGCGCGTTGAGCGCGGGGCGAAGCGTCGGCGTGCGGTCGCCGGTCGAGGCTGCGCCGGCGCGCGAAGCCGTCAGCGACAGCAGCGAAAGAGTGAGTACGCCGCTCGTAACGCGGTGAAGAGCTCGTCGATTCATGCCTGGCCTCAATCTCGCTCGACGGGGAGAAGCGCTCGCGCGCAGCTTCGATGGTACTACCGCTTCTTTAAGAAGAGATTAGCCCGCGGCGAGCGGGACGCAACCGCTACGGCCCTCATAAACCGGCCTTAACCTTATTCGCGTATGTTGCACTGAAGTGGCACTCGTGGAGGAGCGTTTGAATCTCAACAATTTCGCGCGTTCGCTCGCCGCTGCGGCTTCCTTCGCGTCGCTCGCGGCGACCGCGCCGGCGCTCGCCGCGCCGCAGTTGCACACGCAGGCCCTCGTAGGCGGACCGCCCGCGGGACCGGCTCTGCTGCCGACCGGACAATACGTTACGGCGCTCGCGGCGCCCGGTTCGTTTTACATGCCGTTACGGACCGGATTCCGGCCCGATACGAACGCCGACGCGAACGGCGCCGTGACGACGGCCCTCGCACCCGACGGAAAGACGCTGCTCGTGCTGACGAGCGGCTACAATTACTACTTCACGACGACGAGCGGCGCGTTCGTCTCCACGCCGTACGTCGATCCCAGAACCGGACGGCCTGCGGCTTCGACCGACACGAGCTTTCAATTCGTGTTCGTCTTCGACGTATCGTCGGGCGTACCGAAGAAGCTGCAGCAGCTGCTGCTCCCCAACGCGTACGACGGCCTCGCTTGGGATCCCGGCGGTCGTAAATTTTACGTTTCCGGCGGTCAAGACGATCGCATCTGCATCTATAAGCGCGGACCCTCCGGCTTTATTCCCGACGCGCCGTTTGCCGTGCTCGGTCATAACTCCAACGACGAGCTGCCGGAACCGACGTACGACGGCGGCATCCTCAAATACACGCGCGCCGGCTCGGCGAAACTCGTGCAAACGCTCGGTCTTAATTTCGGCGCGATGACGGCCGGAGTCGCCGTGAGCGCAGACGGTAAATACCTGTTCGCCGCTAATTTGCAGGACGACTCGCTCTCGGTCGTCGATGCGGCGACTCGCCGCGCGCGCGACGTACGCCTCTATCAGCCGGGCTCGCTAACCGCCCGCGGCGAGTTCCCCTACTGGGTGCAGCCGCACTCCGCTCGCGCGCGCGGTCCGGTCGATAAAGTCTACGTGACGAGCGCGCGCGACGGCGAGGTCGTCGCGCTCGCGACGTCGGGCCGGATGAAATTCATCGCCGTCGGCGGTGAGCCGGGCAAGATGCTGCTGGCTCCCGACGGCCGGTCGCTCTACGTCGTCAATCCCGACCTCGACGAAATCGAAATCATCGACACGCACACCGACGACGTGCGCTCGCGCATCTCCGTGATGCGCGCCGGCTATCGTTATCGCGGCGCGAGTCCCAACTCGCTCGCGCTCAGTCCCGACGGCAGCTACTTGTACACGACGCTCGCGGGAGAGAACGCGGTCGGCGTCATCGACCTGCGCTCGGCGCGGCTGATCGGCCGGATCCCGACGGGCTGGTATCCCAGTTCGGTCACGGTGAGCGCCGACGGCACGCGGCTGTTCGTGGCCGTACCGAAATCGGAAGCCGGACCGGCGCCGACGCTTAAGGGCTACTACACGCCGCCGGCCTATCCCAACCCCACCGCTCTTCAGCAGTACGTTTATAATACCGAAAAGGCCGGACTCTTGACGATCCCGGTCCCCGACGGACCGACGCTCGGCTACCTGAGCGCGCTCGTCGATGCGAACGACGGTTTCTTCGGCCAGACGCGCAGCCCCATGATGGCCTATCTGCATCGGCGCATCCATCACGTCATCTACATACAGAAAGAGAACCGCACCTACGATCAGATTCTCGGCGATCTCGGCGAGGGGAACGGCGAGCCGAGCCTCGTCGAATTTCCGCAACCGGTAACGCCGAATAACCACGCGCTCGCGCTGCGCTTCGGCGATCTCGATAACTGGTACATGGCGGGCGACGTCAGCGGCGACGGGTGGAACTGGTCGCAGCAGGGGCACGCCAACGATTACACTGCGAAGTCGGTGCCCGTCGATTACGCCGGCGGCGGCTTCGATTTCGAATGGAACGGCTACGTCCGCAATCTGAATTTGGCCGCGCCGGTCTTCGGTCCGCCGACGCTCACCGGCGAGCGGATGACGACGCTCGCCGATCCGAGCGGCAGCTCGACGATCGAGCCGGGCCCCAAAGACATCGCGGCGACCGTCGGCGCCGACGACGACCGGCCCGGTCAAACCGGCGGTTACATCTGGGACACCGCCCTACGGGCCGGCCTCTCCGTCCGCCATTACGGGCTTTACGTCGACGAGACGTTCTACGTGAGTCCGCGCAGCCCGTACGATATCCCGATCGACCGCTATGCCTATCGCGATCGCCGCGTGCAAGCGGAGGCGTTGCGCCCCGCGCTCGTCGGCCGGACCGATCCCTACTATCGCGGCTGGGATCTCAACGTGCCCGACGAGTATCGGTACGAAGAGTGGAAACGGGAGTTCGACCTCTACGTGAAGCGCGGCGACTTTCCGAGCCTGGAAGTCCTCGACATCATGAACGACCATTTCGGCGCGACCGAAAACGTGAGCGGCCTCAATACGCCGACGCTCGAGATGGCCAGCAACGATCACGCGATCGGCCAAATCGTCGACGCGGTTTCGCACTCGCGCTACTGGAACGACACCGCGATCTTCATCCTCGAGGACGATTCGCAGGACGGGCCCGATCACGTCGACGCGCACCGGTCCGTCGGCTTCGTCATCTCGCCGTATTCGTATCCGGGCGTCGTCCATACGGAATACAATACGACGAGCATGCTGCACACGATGGAAGACATTCTCGGGATGGATTATCTCGGCCTCAACGACGCCAACGCGTTACCGATGGACGACGCGTTCACGACGCGGCCCAACTTCCGCCCCTATGAAGCGCTCGTTCCGGGCGTGCTCTGTCACGCGCCGGTAGCGCCCGACCTGGTTCCGGCCTGTCACGATCCGAGCGTACGCAAGACGCCCGCCGTGCCGCTGCTGCACGACGCCGGGTGGTGGCGGACCCAGCTGCGTCGCCGTAAGATGCGCTTCGACCGGCCCGACGAAAACGATGCGGCCGGCTTCAACCGGCTCGTTTGGACCGGCGTGATGGGCGCGAACAAGCCGTATCCGGTCCGGCGCGGCGAGGTCGAGGCCGGCCTCGGCCAGGCGCCCGAAGCGGACGAGGCGCGCTAGCCGGTAGGGTCCCAATCCTCACCTGCGAACCGGTTACGTTCGCGGCGGTCGTGGAGGCTTCAGGGAGCCGAGGCGCCGGCTCGGCGGAGGCGCTCAGGAGGCCCGGTGACCACGATGCAACTCTCGGCGGATGCCGTGCGAGCCGCGGCGGACCGCATCCGCTCCGGCATCCGGCGCACGCCGACCGTGCGGTCGCGGACCTTTTCCGGCGCCATCGCCGGCGACGTGTACCTGAAGACGGAGAACCGCCAAACGACCGGCTCGTATAAGGAGCGCGGCGCGCTCAACGCCATGCTTCTCTTGACGCCGGCCGAGCGCGAACGCGGCGTGATCACAATGTCGGCCGGCAACCACGGCCAAGCCGTCGCCTATCACGGCGCGCGGCTCGGGCTCAAGACGACCGTCGTGATGCCGGCGACGACGCCGTTCCTTAAAGTGCGGCGAACGCGGGATTTCGGAGCCGAGGTCGTGCTGTACGGCCAAACGTTCGACGACGCGGCAGAGTACGCGCGAACGTCGGCCGGCCGCTCCGGCGCGACCGTCGTCCATCCCTACGACGATGCGAGCGTCATTGCGGGCCAAGCCACGGCGACCCTCGAGCTGCTCGAGGACGCGGGCGAAGAGCTCGACGTCCTCCTCGTCCCCGTCGGCGGCGGCGGCCTGATCGCGGGCGCGGCGCTCGCGGTCGCCGCCCTTGGGGCGAAGGTCGACATCGTCGGCGTGCAATCGGCGTTCTATCCGAGCGTCGACGCCGCGCGCACGGGCATCGCCGGACCCGGCGGCCCGACGATCGCCGAAGGGATCGCGGTCAAAGCGCTCGGCGCGCTGCCGCTCGACATCATCGCGGGGGTCGTGCGCGAGGTCATCCTCGTTTCGGAAGCGGCGATCGAGACGGCGATCGCGCACGTCCTCGAAGACGAGAAGCTCGTCGCCGAAGGCGCGGGCGCGTCGGGCGTCGCGGCGCTCGTCGCGCAACCGGAACGGTTCGCCGGCAAACGCGTCGGCACGCTGATCTGCGGCGGCAATATCGATCTCGGCATGCTGGCATCCGTCATCGTCCGTCACCGGATGCGCTCCGGGCGCGTGGTCCGCGTGCGCGTGCACATGGTCGATAAGCCGGGCGAACTCGCAAGCGTCGCCCTCGCGATCAGCGAGGCGGGCGCGAACGTCCTCGACGTCGCGCACCACCGCGTGTTCGGCAGCATCTCGGCGAAGCACGCGGAACTCGACGTGACGGTCGAGGTCGAACGTCCCGAGGACCTGCCCCTCATCATGGCGGCGATCGCGCAGCGCGGCTTCGAAGCCGAAGTCGTTACCGAATAAAGGATCCGCTACCATCGAGACGACGCTTGCCGACGCCTACGACCGCTCCACCGTACCGGTGCGCGACGAAGTCGAACGCTACGACCTGCCGCTGCGCGGGGCGCTACCGCCCGAACTGACGGGCACCTATATCCGTAACGGCCCGAACCCCAAGCCCGGCAGCGAGCCGGCGCACCTGTTCCTCGGCGACGGGATGCTGCACGGCGTGCGGATCGAAGGCGGCCGCGCGAGCTGGTATCGCAACCGTTACGTGCGTACGAAATCGTTCGCGAGCGATGCGCCCTACGTGCGCAGGAACGGCACGCTCGATCTCGCGGTCGGCCCCGCGAATACGAGCGTCGTCGAACATGCGGGTTCGCTCTACGCGCTGGTCGAGTCGTCGTTTCCCTACGAGATCACGCGCGAACTCGCCACCCTCGGGCCGCACGACTTCGGCGGCCGTTTGAAAACGCCGTTCGCCGCGCATCCCAAGCGCTGCCCGCGGACTGGCGAATTGCACGGGTTCGGTATGAAGCTCGTGCCGGGTTCGCTCACGTACCATCGCGTCGACGCCGCGGGCGCGCTCCTGGAGAGCCGCCGCATCCCCGTCAAGGGAACGACGATGATGCACGACTTCGCGTTGACCGACCGGCACGCGATCTTCATGGATCTGCCCGTGATCTTCGATCTACGCCGTGCGCTGACGGGCCGGATGCCGTTTCGCTGGAGCGACCGCTACGGCGCGCGGCTCGCGGTCGTCTCGCGCGAAGATGCGCGCGCTCGCGTGCGCTGGTTCGACGTCGAGCCGTGTTTCGTGTTTCACGTACTCAACGCGTTCGAGGACGGACGGCGGATCGCGATCGACGTCGTACGCTACCGCGAACTGTGGCGCGATAACGAGCAGGCCTTCGGTCCGCGCACGCTGCACCGCTGGACGCTCGATCTCGCGGCCGGTACGGTCGCCGAAGCGACGCTCGACGAGCGGCTGCTCGAATTTCCGCGTTGCGACGAGCGCCGTACGGCCAACGCCTATCGCTACGGCTACGCCGTCGAAGCGCCGAGCATCGTGCGAAAATACGATCTGCTCACGGGTAGCTCGGTCGAGCACGATTTCGGGCCGGGTTACGTCGCCGGCGAGGCCTCGTTCGTTCCGGCCGGCAACGGCGAAGACGCCGGCTGGCTAATGTTGTTCGTCTACGACGCAGCGAACGACCGCAGCGAATACGTCGTGCTCGATGCCTCCGATCTCGCGGCGCCGCCGGTCGCGGCCGTATCGTTACCGCAGCGCGTACCGCAAGGGTTTCACGGCAATTGGATCGCGGGTTAGGAAGCGTTACGACACGAGGGTAGCCGGCTGTCGTACGACGTCGAGGCGATTGAGTACGATCGACGCCGCCACTCGTCCGCGACTCTATAGCGACGGGCTGGACGGCATGCGCAACCGAAAGGATCCGATGACGATTTTAAGCGTGACGCTCGAGCAGCGCACGCTCCGACGCCGCGACCGGCTGCTAAGGCAGCACGAGTATAGAGGTTGCCCGCCGACTTCCCCGACCTGTCGTGAGATGCAGCAGCGAGCTGTTGGGCGATAAAGTAACGTGCGTCATCTTAGGTCATCAGCAAATCAGTAAGCAGCCCGTTAGCGTAGGCGTCAGTGAGAGGTTGAAGATCAGGTGGCCTGAGCGATCGTGCCGAACATGGTCTCTGTGCTGGTCAGCAAAAAGTGGGTGACGGTCCGAAGTTTTACGCCTTTCCGGCAGAGCTCTTGCCTCTCCAGTGTCCATCGCGTCCGTCCACAACGGGTATACAGCTTTAGGCTTTTCGTCGTCGGGTGGAACTTCGACGTGCGACTCGCTTACGGCGAAGGTTAACGCGAAGTGTTCTTCGGACTCCACGTTCCGACGGCGACCGGCTACGATGCCGCCGTCGCGTATGCGCGGCGCTTCGCTTGCACGGCGATCCAGATTTTTTCCGGCAACCCGAAAACGTATCGCGTTCTGCCCATCGACGCGCCGGCGCTCGAAAAGTTCCGAACGGCGCGCGTAGCAGCCGGGATCGAGCGTACGGCGATCCACACGTCGTATCTCATCAATCTCGCGAGCGACGATCCGAAAATCGCGACGAATTCCTTGCGCTTGCTGCGCAACGACGTTGCGGTCGCGAGCGCCGGCGGCATCGATTACGTCAACACGCATCTCGGCTCGTACGGCAAGCGCGACCGGCGCGAAGGGTTCGCGGCCGTGGTGCTGATGCTGGAACAGGCGCTCGAGCGGATCGCGCCGGGCGTTTACCTCGTGCTCGAGAATTCGGCGGGCGCCGGGCAATTGTGCGGCGGCACGCTCGAAGAACTCGGGGAGATCGTGCGCGCGGTCGGACATCCGCAACTCGGCGTCTGTCTCGATACCGCGCATTCGTGGGCGGCCGGATACGAGATCGATTCGCACGAGGGCGTCGACCGGTTCGTCGCGCTCGCGGAGAGCACGATCTCGCTCGAGCGCATCAAGATGTTCCACTTCAACGATACGCAGGTGGCGCTCGGCGCCAATAAAGATCGCCACTGGCACATCGGTGAAGGGCTGATCGGCCTCGCCGGTTTTTCCGCATTCGCCGAACATCCCGAGTTGCGAGACAAAACGGCGATCCTCGAAACGCCCGGCGAAGAAGCCGACGACGAGCGAAACATGCTAGCGTTGCGCCGGATTTTCGCGGGTGTGCACGCCTGAACGTTCGCCGGACGAGCCGGATCGCGATTACCGGCGCCGACGATGCGTTTGCGGCGCGTCTGCGCAAGCACTTCGGGCTCGCGCCCTCGCCGCAGCCGCTCGAAGCGCGGCGCGGGCTCGCGTATTGCGGCCGCGAGTTCCGGATCTATCCGTCGATGCGCATCTCCGAAGCGATCCGCTTCTACGCTACCTTACACGACCGCTGGGATGCGGAGCGCTTAGCCGCCGATCTCGCCGTGGCGACGTTGCGGCCCGACTTCGAAGTGCGGCGGATGAAGCGCGCTTTTCAGCGCGCGCTCGTGCTCGCGCTCGCTTGCGCGGCCGAACCCAATACGCTCGTCATCGAGAACGGCGAAGAATTTAATGAAGCGCCGGCGCTGCGGCTGCTGGAGCGAGCGGTCGGCCGCACGCCCTCGGCGCTAGTCACGTACGCCGGCGAGGCGCAGGCCGACGCCGCGCTCTTCGACGAAATAGTGCGTCCGGAAACCTTCGACATGGAGCCGGTGTGATGATTCGCGAGCTGTCCCGCAAGGAATACGTGCAGCGCCGGCCGCTGCTCGCCATCGCGTGGACGCTCGTCGTGCTCTTCACGGCGATCATTCCGTGGGTCTTCGCCTATTCGCTGCAGCACGCGCTGCGCGCGGCGACGAGCGAAACGGCGCAGCTCGTGCTAACCAACTTCCGTTCCTACGCGGTCTTTATCGAATCGACGTGGCTCGCGCGTAATCTCGCGCGCATCCTCTGTTTACTCGCGCTGATCGCGGGCGCGGGCGCGATCGCGGGCGAGCGTGAGGAGCGCACGTTTCCGCTGCTCTACACGTCGTCCGTCTCGCTGCACAGTATCGTCGTCGTGAAGTTTCTCGTCATCGCGGTGTGGCTGCTGCTCGTGACGTTCTCGAGCGCGGGCGTGCTCGCCGCACACTCGCTCATCGAACGGCTGCCGCTTCCGATCACGGCGTTGCTGGTCGCGTCGTGCGTCGCCTGGGCGAACGCGATGGCGTTTCTCGGGGTGGTCTTCGCCGCGAGCGCGCTCGCCAGCCGGACGTACCTCGCGGCCCTCATCGCGCTCGGACTCGGTGTCGGGACCGCGGGCTTGCTCGCGCCGCTCGGGCTCAACGGCACCGCGCTCGCGACCAACATCTTCGCAACCGACGGTTCGGTGCTCTGGCGCCACGCTTGGCTCGACATTCTCGTCTCGCTTCTCATCGTTTGCGCGGGCATGCTCGTGACGTTCGTCGAGGTCGACCGCCGCCGCGCGACGTGAACCGCGAGCTGATCGCGCACTTCGACATCGACGCGTTCTATGCAAGCGTAGCGCAGCGCGACGACCCGTCGCTGCGCGGCCGGCCGCTTGCGGTCGCGGGAGCCAGCCGCCGTTCCGTCGTCCTCACGGCGTCGTACGAAGCCCGGCCGTTCGGCGTGCGTTCCGCCATGCCGCTCTATAAGGCGCGCGCGATGTGCCCCGAGCTCGTCGTCGTGTCGCCGGATTTCGCACGCTACCGCGAACTCTCGCGAGCCGTGTTCGCGATCTTCGAACGCGACGCGCGCGCGGTCGAAGGGCTCTCGCTCGACGAAGCGTTCGTCGCCACGGCGACGGCCGATTTCACGGCGGCGATCGCCTACGCGCGCGGCGTGCGTGAGACCGTAAAGGTCGAGACGGGGTTGACCGTCAGCGCCGGGGTCGCGGCCGGCAAGATGGTCGCGAAGATCGCGAGCGACGCCGCGAAGCCCGACGGCTTGGCCGCCGTCGAGCCCGGCACCGAACGCGGCTATCTCGCGCCGCAGCCCGTGGGCCGCTTGTGGGGCGTCGGCCCGAAAACCCAACTCCGGCTCGCGCGGCGCGGTATCGAAACCATCGGGAACATCGCCGAGCTCACCGACGCGGAAGCCTTTCAACTCTTCGGGCGTTCGGGCCGCGGCGTGCGCGAGCTGGCGCGCGGGAACGACGACCGGCTCGTGAGTTCGGGGCACGAAACGCGCTCCGTCTCGAGCGAAGCGACGTTCGAATACGATAAACGCGGCGCGGCGGAGCTCGGCGCGGTGGTGCACGAGCTCGCGGCGGAGGTCGCGCGGCGGCTGCAGGCCGCCGGCCTGCGCGGGACGACGATCGGCGTGAAAGTAAAGCGTTCGGACTTTACGGTGCTCGGCCGGCAGACGCAGGTCGAAGTGCCGCCCGACGACCTCCACGCGATCGAAGCCGCCGCCCGCCATTGCCTGGCGCGCGCGGAACTCGGCGAGACCGCCGTGCGGCTGCTGGGCGTGCGGGTGGCGGCGCTTACGGAAGACCCGGCGCGCCAGATCTCGCTCTTCGGGGAGGAACGCTCGAACGCTCGCGGCGGCTGACGGGCGCTGGTGCTCTCAGTCCGAGCTAGAATTCTGCCGACGTAGCGTAGGTGAGCGACGGAAGCCCAACACCTCTGCGACCCGCCGGCGTTCGCCCGTCCGCTCCCGCCCAGGCGAGAACGCGCCGGCTCGTCGTCGTCCTCGCTTGCGTGGCGATCGCGCTCGGCGTCTTCGCGCGGCTCGATTCGCTCGATCACAAAGTGCTGTGGCAGGACGAATCGTTCTCGCTCTTGCGCATCTCCGGGCATAGCGAGAACGCGCTGTACGCTCTCTTCGACGGCCGGGTGCACAGCAGCAGCGACATGCTGGCCCTGCAGACCGTCACCCCGCGCCGGGGTCTCGCGGCCACGCTCGCGTCGTTACACGAAGAGCCGCAGCGCGGGCCGCTATACTATCTTCTGGCCCGGGTTTGGATCGGCATGGCGGGCAATGCCACCGCCGCCGTCCGCGGACTCTCGGTCCTGTTCGGCTTCCTCGGAATCGCGCTCGGCTTTTTCCTCGGACGGCGGCTTACGGCGAGCCCGGCGGGTGGCTTCGTGCTCGCCGCCTTGATCGCGCTCTCGCCGATCGAGATCCGGTTCTCGCAACAGGTGCGCGAATATATTTTGGTCGCCGATTTGACGTTGCTGTCGGCGTTCTTGCTACTACGCGCGCTCGAGCGGCCGAGCGCGCCGCGCTGGTTCTGGTACGCGTTGTGTTCGGTCGCGGGAATCTATACGAACGTTACGTTTCTCTGCGTCGTCGCCGGCGAAACGCTCGTCGCGCTGTTCGTCGCGGCGTCCGAACCCCAGCGGCGGCGCGGGCTCGTCCTCGGCTCCCTGACGGCGGCGCTCGGAACCGTTCTGTGCTACGCACCCTGGGCGTATGCGGCCTCGCGGACGGCGGCGCAGCACGCGGGCGAGGTCGGCTGGGCCGCGACTGCCTACTCGCTGCCTTCGACGGCGATGAAGTGGGCGTTCAATACCGGCGCGGTCTTCTTCGATTCCGAATACGCGCATGTCGGCTGGAGCATCGTCTTGTTGCCGATTCTCGGCATCGTGGCGTTCGCGGTGGCGCGCGCGTTGGTGCCGGGCGAAGCCGGTACGCCGCGCGCGCACCCGCTGGCGGTTACCATAGCGCCGGGCGTGCCCCACGCCCCGCTCGACGCCCTGCACCGCTCGCACTATGCACTCGTCACCCGCTACGAGATGCCGACCTGGCTCGGCGTTCCGATGCTCGTCACGCTGCTCGTGGCTTCGGGCTTGCGCGCCGTTTCGTGGCGCTCGCAAACGCTCGCGCTCGGTGCGCTCGGCCTCCTTATCGTCGCCGGCGGGACGTCGGTGTTCGTCGACCGGCCGTTTACCGAGTGGTGGGATAATAACGATCATCTTTCGGAGAGTGCCGTAGCCGCGGTCGTCCGTGGCGGGGCGCGACCGGCACTGGTCGTGGCGCGCATCGCGCAGAATAACGCCTACGACACGTTCGTTCTCAGCCGCTATCTCGCACCTGGGACGGCGATGCTGCTCGTCGGGGACGGCCAAGAGGCGTTGCCCGCCGGCTACGCGGCGACGTATTTTTTTACGCCGTCCGCACGCGAACTCGCTCGGGCGACGACGCTCGAGGTCGCTCCGCGCAATGTCTCGCCGCCGCCGGAATTCACCGTGCCCGAAATAAAGCACCCGGCGTCGACGAGCGTCGAGACGGTCGTCACGGATAACGCGCTTTGGGAACTCCCGCCGCCCGCTTCGCTAAGCGTTCGCAAATAAGGAGTTCGCAGATGCTTCCGCCACCGTCGCCCGCAGCCTCGAGCTGCCGGCATTTCGTGAAAAACCCGATCTGCGCCGTCCTGCCCGCCGCTCCGCAAATAAGTCCGTTCTCGGGCGCCTGGGCCGCCGTGAACTTTCAGAGCGGGCGCGACGAAATCTCGGGCCTCACCGCGAAACCGGGCACGCGTCCCTTCGACGATGGTTCGCGAGACAACGCGGACCCGCCCTACGAACTCGTAACCAAGGACACGGCGACGACACCGCAACGCATCACGTGCGATGCCGTGCCGTGGGCGCAATGGGATTGCCGGAACTACGGGATCGCCGACAAGACGATTAACGTCCCGAGCGATATGGAGCCGGCGGGGAACACCGACCATCACTTCAGCTTCGGCTCGCTGGCGGCGAGAGGCGAATACGATTTTTGGCTCGTGCAATCGCGCATCGCGCCGGCGAACGGCAGATTGCACGTCGGCGGCGGCGGTTTTTGCCCGTGGGCCGGGGACGGAACGGCGTGCTCGGGCTCCAATGCCACGAATATCGCCGGCACGCTCGGCTCGATCACGGCGGCCGATTTCGCTCGGGCGCGGTCGAATAGAACGCACGGCACGTTCGGTCACGCGATCGCCTTCAGCGTCCTCTGCGCCGATGCCGCGCACGTCTGGCCGGCGAACGCAAGCGACGGCAAGAATACCGACAGCTATCCCGCGTGCGCCGGCCATACCGGTCCGGGCGCCAGACCCCCCGAGGGGACGCGGCTGTACTTAGACTTAAACGACGACCAGGTCGACGCGCTGAACTTGCACGATTACGAGAAAGCCTTCTGGCGCACCGTCGACAAGCAGCATTACGGCGGGATCATCGTCGACACGACGTGGGCCGGCGGTCAGGGGCTCAACCCCGTCTTCCAACGCGACGACTTCAGCACGGAAGCGCAAGAAGCGGGTATCGCTCCGCAGCCCTACGCGGCGGTGCCGATCCGCCGCGGCAGCATCACGCTGCGTAACGATATCAAGTTCTGCATAAACGGCACCTGTTGAAGTCGCGTCCGCCACGCCGCGCGGCGCCCTCCGCCGACGTTATGGTTGAATGACGGCAGGGCGCGGGGGGCTGCTCGCGACCACGCGATGCATCGGCACTGAACCGGCGACGACGACGACGGCCCCGAACAGAAACAACCATCGCCGATGCCATGCCGATTAGCGAAATAACGAACTTCCTGCGGCGGCACGTGATCGCAGACGACCAATAGCGCCGCTGCGGCGCGGAGTCCTTGGATGCTTCTCATTTTCACTCGTTCATTACGCCTCGCTACTCTATTCGGGCAGTACGGACGTATCTCTGAGCGCGTGCCGCCGAAGGGCGCCTGACGTTCGGCCGGCCGTCACACTTGTATTCGCGTGCGCATGGCCGCGCGTATCCCCGCCGAAGCAACTGCGAGGGTGAGTGTTTCCACAGCAGTCGGTCGCGCAGCGCCGCTTCCTTCGCTCGAGCCTGCGGCGGCCGCGGTGACCCGGAAGCGCGGCGGCCATCTCGCCGAGCTCGACGGCGTTCGCGCCCTCGCGATTTGGCTCGTGCTCGCGGCCCATCTCCTGTACGAGACGCCCACGACTCCCGCCGGCCGCGCGTTCATTCCGGCCGCCGTTGCTGCCGTACTCTCACACGGCTGGCTCGGCGTCGATTTATTCTTCGTGCTCTCCGGCTTCTTGATCACCGGCATTCTGCTTCGGACGAAAGAACTCGGCCGGGGTAAGTATTTTCGCCGCTTTTATCTGCGCCGGGTGTTACGCATCCTACCGCTCTATTTCGTCATCCTGGGCGTGCTGTTCGCAGCGTTCCATGGCTCGTACGGCGCGTACTTCGCCTTTTGCGCGCTGCTTTCGGCGAATCTCGCGGGGCTCGCGAACGTGCCCGTTCCCGACGCCGCCGGTCCATTTTGGTCGCTCGCCGTGGAGGAACAGTTCTATCTCTTTTGGCCGTGGCTCGTTTTATGGCTCGATGCCCGGCGACTCGCCGGCGCCGCGATCGCGATTATCGTCGCCGAGCCGTTCATCCGCCTCTTCGCCACGGATCCCGATCTTAAATTTACTTGGTACCGTTTAGACGGGCTCGCGATGGGATCGCTGCTTGCGGTTCTGTACGTCTCTTGGAACGGCCGGCTGAGTCACGCGCGGAATTTAGGGCTGGCGCTCGTCGGCATCGCCGTCACGATCTCGATCGCCGGCCAGCCGTTCGGCATCAATCACGAAGGCTTGGCCAGCACGTCGTTCCGGATAACGCAGGCCGTGTGTCTGTTCGGCGCGCTCGTAATCGCCGCCGTCGCGCTGCGCGGACACGCGGCACTCGCCTGGCTGCGCTCGCCGTTCGCGGTGACCACGGCCGTGCTCAGTTACTGTTTGTATCTCATCCATCGGCCGATCGTGGATCTCTTTACCGGAACGCTCGGCGCGACGGCGTGGTTCGCCGCGCTTCCGGCGGAAGGCGGGACGTTCTTGCGCCTGGGGGTCGTGCTCTGTGCGGCCTACGGCGTGGCCGCGCTCTCGCAACGCTTTCTCGAAGCGCCCTGCCAACGGCTCGGCGCGCGTCTCTAGGTCGCTGCGCTCGTTACGAGCGAAGCCTCACGTGTGCGCGAGTAGCCGCGCGAACGTGCGCTCCGCGAAATCGGGATCGCGTTCGAGGCGCGCGAACGTCTCGAAGCGCACTTGCGCCGCGAGCGCGTGTCGGCGCTCGAGCGCTTCGCCGAGTTCACGATACGCGGCGTCGAGCTCGGCATCTTCGAGATCGCCGAGCGAGCGCTTCAAGCGCCCGATCGCGCCCTCGACGTCGGTCGCGAGTTCGGCGGTGACGTCGCGTTCGATCTCGCGATAGCGCGCGATCAGGCGCTCCATCTCTTCGACGCTCGGCAAGCCGCGGGGCTGTGGCGGCGCTTTCGCGCCCGCGTTCGCTTTCGGGCGGCCGTTCGCGACGGCGGTCCGCGCGGGGGCGTCGAAGTTCGGATAGACGCGAATGATCGACGCGATTTTCTGCGGACCCTTGGGCGATTGCAGACCTTGCGCGATCCCCGTCTCGACCAGTTTCGTCCGCAGGCTCGTGTCGTCGATCCGTTTGAGCAGCTCCGGGTCGGCGTCGGGCGGCGGACGGCGGCCGCCGAAGAAATCGCTCTCCGCCGCCTGCGGCAGGGCGAGTGCGCGAGCTAGGAGCCGCTGCCGGTCGCTCTCTGGCATGACGCGATCTTCGCCCGAGCGAGCGGTGCATCCTTAAATGTAATCGGCGCTCCAGGCGGCGTCCGCGCGGCTCGCCAGCGTCTCCTCTTTGGCGCTCGCCCACCAAGCGCGGGCGCGAGCCGACAACGGAGCGATCATCAGCACGGCGGATTTGCGCGGCCGCACCGAACCGCGCGGCAGGACCGCGCGCGCGGGGTCCGGCGGCAGCCAGCTGCCGACGCGGCGCAAATCGCCCG